>JAMOAF010000999.1 GCA_023621895.1 Planctomycetota bacterium | reverse complement strand
GGCCGAACGCCCCGTCCCTGCCGATTTTTGCCCCGGCGGCGCCGTAGTGGTCGTACCAGCGGTAGGTCTTGCACTCGATGATCGTCGGACCGCCCCCGGCTCGGGCCTTGGCCACGGCGTATCGGGCTGCGTTGTACACGGCCAGCACGTCGTTGCCGTCGACCACGCGCCCCTCGATCCCGTAGCCGTCGGCTCGCTGGGCCAGATCGACGATCCCGTAGACGTCGGCGGCGCGGACCCAGATCTGGTAACCGTTGTTTTCAATGACGCCGATCCAGGGCAGCTTCCAGGCGGCGGCCGCGTTGGCCGCGCTGGAAATGACGCCGATCCAGGGCAGCTTCCAGGCGGCGGCCGCGTTGGCCGCGCTGGAAAAGAAGTTGCCTTGAATCGACCCGTCGCCGCCGAAGCTCACGGCCACCTGGTCGGTCCCCTTGACCTTGATTCCGTAGGCCGCCCCCGCGCCGAACAGGTGCGAGGCGCCCACGATCCCGTTCATTCCCAGGATGCCCAGGCCGACGTCGGTGATGTGCAGCGAGCCGCCGTAGCCCTTGCAATAGCCGGTGGCCTTGTGCGTGATCTCGGCCAGCATCAGGCCCATGTCGCCCCCCTTGGCGATCAGGTGGCCGTGGCCGCGATGCGTGCTGGCGATGTAGTCGTCTTTGCGCAGTGCGTGGCAGACCCCCACGGCGATCGCCTCCTCGCCGACGTAGAGATGGGCCACGCCGCGAAACCCTCCGCCGAGGAGCAGGTCCTTGACCTTCGACTCCCAGAGCCGGATTTTGAGCATGTCTTCGTACATCTTGACGAGTTGCTCCTTGGACAGGTCGTCCACCGAGCCCGACCCATACTGGGCCTCGGCCTGCCGCTCCGCGCCGGCCGAGAGCGCCGCCGCCCCCATCCCCAGCAGGCCGACACGGCGAAGGAAAGACCTGCGCGTGGAACCTTGCCGCGGCGCCGGAGCCGGCGTCTCGACGCTTCCGCTTGTGTTGCCAACCCTGCTCATTGCCGCACCCCCTTTCGAGATCGCGACTGCAAGTTAAGAACCACTCTCCAATAGGGCCATCGTACCCCTTAGGCTGGCGGGAGACAATCATCGCCGGAGAGTCTCCGAGCCGGCGTCCGATCGGTCGCCGCCCTGGAGCACGGCGCCGCCGGCTGCGCGGTCCCTCTTTGTGAGCCGATCAACCGGCGTTTCTCGGCTGATTGCCCTTTGACCCCCGGAGTGATAGAGTCTGGCAAGTGCGCCCGTCCCTGCCGGCGCTTCTCCGGTCGGCGGCGGTACGGACCGAGGTCAAGCCCATGCGGCGAGCCGCCGCCGCAGAGTCGTCGCCCGCTCACGGCCATCAGCAGAACGTTGCCGCCGACCACTGAAAACTGAAAACCGAAAACTGAGAACTGAAAACCCAAGCCGAAAACCGACCGCTGGCGCCTGACTGAGCCGGCCCATGCCACCCTTTCCAAGGAGATCCGCGCGATGAAATCCCGCTATGTTGGATTGTCGGTCTTGATGGCGATGCTGGCTGCGGCGACGCTCGCCGCGGCCGGCGAGCTGGAGCTTCCCAAGGAAAAGATATCCGGCGGCGAGCCGGAGAAAATGATGCAGCAGTATTGGCTGCGCCAGGTCGACTCAGCCGCGCAGCGGTGGCGGGAGGAGTATGAAAAGCGGACCGCGCCGGAGCAGATTTCCGCC
This sequence comes from Planctomycetota bacterium, assembly GCA_023621895.1. Lineage (GTDB taxonomy): Bacteria > Planctomycetota > Planctomycetia > Pirellulales > Thermoguttaceae > JAAYCB01. The sequence continues at coordinate 8,326 of JAMOAF010000999.1, read as the reverse complement.
TATCAGGCGCGGCTCCGCGACGAGTTTCTCAAAGCGATCGGCGGCTTGCCGGAGCGGACGCCCCTTGCGGCGCAAGTGACCGGCACGGTTGCCCGCGACGGCTATCGCGTGGAGAAAATCATCTTCGAGAGCCAGCCCAAGCACTACGTGACGGGGCTGCTCTTCCTGCCCGACGCCGAGCGTTTCAAAGCCCCCTATCCCGGCGTGCTCATCCCCTGCGGCCACGCGATGTCGGCCAAGGGCCACGACGAATACCAGACGATGGGGGCCCTGTTGGCGCTGAGCGGGATGGCCGCCTTCGTCTTCGACCCGATCGACCAGGGCGAGCGCGGGCAGCGCCTCGGCGACGACGGCTGGCCGAAGCTCTGGGGCACCACCGCCCACTGGATGGTCGGCGTCGGCTCGATGCTCGTCGGGCGCAACACCGCGCGGTTTGAAATCTGGGACGGCATCAGGGCGATCGACTATCTCCAATCGCGGCCGGAAGTCGATCCGCAGCGGATCGGATGCACCGGCAACAGCGGCGGCGGCACCCAGACCTCCTACCTGATGGCCCTGGAAACCCGGCTCAAGGCCGCCGCGCCGAGCTGCTATCTCTGCGGTTTTCCCGCGCTCCTGCACACCATCGGCCCGCAAGACGCCGAGCAGACCATATTCGGGCAATTGGCGTTCGGAATGGATCACGCCGACTACCTGATGATGCAGGCGCCGACGCCGTTTCTCGTCTGCGCGGCGACCCAGGATTTCTTCGACATCCAGGGTACCTGGACGATCTTCCGCGACGCGAAACGGCTCTACACGCGAATGGGCTTCGCCGAACGGCTCGAGATCCTCGAAAACGACGCCAAGCACAACTACAACACGGTCCAGCGAGAGGGCGTCGTCCGCTGGATGGCGAGGTGGCTCCTCGGCAAGGATCAGCCGATCAAGGAACCGCGGATCGCCCTGCTCGACGAAAACGAGATTCGCTGCACGCCGGACGGCATGGTGATGAAACTCGCCGGCGCGCGATCCGTCTACGACCTCAACGAGGACTACGAAAACGAGTTGGCCGTGCGCCGCGCGGCCGCGTGGAAAGATGGCCGCCGCGCCGAACTGTTGGACCAGGTTCGCTCGCTTGCCGGAATCCGCAAGCTTGGGGAACTGCCCGACCCGCGGGTCGAATCACTTGGCGCCTTCGAACGCAACGGCTACCGGATCGAGCAACTGGTTCTCTGCCCGGAAGAGGGCATCTGGCTGCCGGCGCTGAAGTTTCTCCCCGCACGCCCGAATGGAAAGGTCGTCCTCTACCTGCACGAGGCGGGCAAGGCGGCCGGCGCGGCCGACGGCGGGCCGATCGAGAAGCGGGTTCTCGCCGGCGAGGTCGTCTTGGCGGTGGACGTCCGTGGAACCGGCCAGACGCAGCCCGGCGGGCCGGGCAAGCCCGGCGCTCCGCCGCCGGTCGACACCAAGGGAGTGTTCCTGGCCTACCTGCTTGGCCGATCCTACGTGGGAGTCCGCGCCGAGGACGTGCTCGTTTGCGCCCGGTATGCACGCAACTTGGAGCAGAACAAGTCGCCGGGCGTGAGCCTCGTGGCCGTGGGCAATCTCGGTGTCCCGGCGCTGCACGCGGCAGCCCTCGAGCCCGGTTTGTTCGATGCGGTCAGCCTCTCCCGATCGCTCCGGTCGTGGTCGTCCGTGGTCCACAACCACGTGAGCCAAGACCAGGCGGTCAATGCCGTCCACGGCGCGCTGGTGCATTACGACCTTCCGGATCTCGCCAAGGCTGTTGGGGAAAAGCTTTCGATCAGCGAGCCGCTCGGACCGATGGGCCAGCCGATCGAGTGAAACGCAACGCGGAGGCGACTTCAAGCGGGAGTTGAAGCAGTTCTGCCAGCTTTATGGCATCGAGCCGGTGGTCGTCTGATCGCCGTACGGCCGCCGGTTGGTTTTTTTTGACCCCTTTTGCGCCTCTCCATGCACTCTAAGGGTATGAAAGCGGCAATGGCAGATCGGCAGGCCGACATGGCCGGGCTGGTGCGAGCGCACCAGGCCGGCGTGTGGCGCTATCTGCGCTTCCTCGGCTGCCATCCCGACGAGGCCGACGACCTTACGCAGGAGACGTTTCTAGCCGTGATTCGCGACGGGTTCGAGCAGCGTTCCGCCGCCGAGACCGCGGGCTACCTCCGCACCGTCGCCCGGCGCCGGTTGCTGATGACCCGGCGGAAACAGCGGAGCTTGCCTCCGCTGGTCGACCTGGAGGCGGCCGAGGCGGTCTGGGCCCGAGTGGCCGGGGCGGACGGCCTCGGCGACTACCTGGTCGCCCTGGAGGAGTGCCTCGAGGCGGCGGTCAATCCGCGCGTCCGCCGTGCGCTGGAGCTTCAATACCGCCAGCGGCTCGGCCGCGCCGAGATCGCCGCCGAGTTGGAGATGGCCGCCGAAGGAGTCAAGACGCTCCTCCGCCGGGCACGATCTGCCCTGAGAGATTGCGTGGAGAGGAAACTCGGACGATGAGCCAGCCAGACGACGAACTTCGCGAGCGTCTTCGCGAGCGCCTGCTCGAACAGGCGCTGGGCGAGGTGCTCGGAGGCGAGACTCCGCCCGACCTGTCTGACAAGATCCTTGCCGCTGTCGAGAAACAAGAGACCGTTTCAGTTCAGCGAAAGGAACCTGTCATGGGCAAGTCGAGGCGAAGTCGTCGTTTTTGGGTTCTTGGCGGAGTGGCGGCATGCCTGCTGTGCGCAGTCGGTGTCGCGGTCCTTCAACAAGCCCGCAGCGCGAGGGAGGCCCGCCAGGTCGCCGCGCAATCGGCAGTGGAGATGAGCCGTTCGCCGAGGCTGCTCGGGCCGTCTTCCATGCCGTATGAAACTGCTGAGGCGGGTGCGGCAGCCGCGCCGTGGGCTGAACGCCCCGCGGTCGGCTTGGATACGGACGCGCTCGGCGAACCGACCGCCGCGGTTGCTTTTTCAGCGGACGGAAAAATCGCGACGTGGAGCAGGGCCGAGCAAAAGCTTCGGACACGTCGCTATTCTCGGGAGGACCAAACCCTTTCGGAAGCTGAAACCTCAACGCCCGGCGCCGCGCCCACGGGCCGGGGGCCCGGCATGGGCGGCGACCGTTACGACCGCCTGGTCGAAAACCCCTTCCTTGCCGTCAAGGACAATCCCCTTTCGACCTTCTCGATCGACGTCGATACGGCCTCCTACGCCAACGTGCGGCGGTTCCTCTTGCAGGAGGGACGGCTTCCCCCACCCGACGCGGTCCGCATCGAGGAGCTGATCAACTATTTCGACTACGACTACTCCGGCCCGACCGACGACGTGCCGTTTGCCGCGCACATCGAAGTCGCCGGCTGCCCGTGGCAGGCCGATCACCGCCTGGTTCGCATCGGCCTCAAGGGGCGGGAGATCAAAAACCAGCAGCGGCCGAGAAGCAACCTGGTGTTTCTCCTCGATGTTTCGGGATCGATGGACTCGCCCGACAAGCTCCCGCTGCTCAAACAGGGCATGAAGATGCTGGCCGAGCAGCTTGGCGAGAACGACCGCGTGGCGATCGTCGTCTACGCCAGCGCCGAGGGGCTCGTGCTGCCGAGCACCTCCGGCCAGGAGCGGCAGAAGATCATCGACGCGCTCGAGCAGCTCCAGGCCGGCGGATCGACCAACGGCGGGGCGGGCATCGAATTGGCCTACCGGATCGCCCAGGACAATTTCATCAAGGGGGGCGTCAATCGGGTGCTGCTCTGCACCGACGGCGACTTCAACGTCGGCACGACCAGCACCGGGTCGCTCGAACGGATGGTCGAAGAGAAGGCCAAATCCGGCATCTTCCTGTCCGTCCTCGGCTTCGGCCGCGGCAACCTCAACGACGCCATGATGGAGACCATTTCCAACAAGGGCAACGGCAACTATGCCTACATCGACGGAGTGACCGAAGCCCAGAAGGTCCTCGTCGAGCAGATGGGCGGCACGCTGGTGACGATCGCCAAGGACGTCAAGATCCAGATCGAATTCAACCCGGCTCAGGTCGCCGCCTACCGCCTGATCGGCTACGAGAACCGGATGCTCGCGGCCGAGGACTTCAACAACGACAAGAAGGATGCGGGCGAGATCGGGGCGGGCCACACGGTGACCGCGCTGTATGAAATCGTGCCCGCGGGGGGAAAAGTCGATCTTCCGGCGGTCGATCCACTCAAGTACCAGGCCCAGGGCGCGCCCGGCGGGAATCAAGCGGTCAGCAACGAGCTGTTGACGCTCAAGCTCCGCTACAAGGAGCCCGAAGAAGACTCGAGCAAGCTGCTCGAATTCCCGGTCGTCGACGGCAAGGCGCCGTTTGGCCGGGCGAGCGCCGATTTCCAGTTCGCCTCGGCGGTCGCCTCGTTCGGCATGTTGCTCCGCGGCTCGGAGCACAAAGGAACCGGCAGCTACGGCGCGGTGCTAGAGATTGCCGAGTCGGCCAAGGGCGCAGACAAGCACGGCTACCGGGCCGAGTTCGTCGAGATCGTCCGCCGCGCGCAGGCACTCGCCCGGTAGGTCCGTCGCTCCGCGAAAGACACCCCGCGTTTCCGGAGAGACTCTCATGCGAGCGGCGTCAAAGGTCCATTTCGTCCATCTCGTCAACCAGGTCGTCGAGCTGGTCGCCTCGCTGGGAATCCTCGCTGGTTCTCGCCTCGGCCAGGGCGCGGTCTCGTTCGACCGCGGCCATGACAGACGGATCGGCGCCGGCAAAAAGCTGCGACAGGTCGAGCTTCAGGCCTTCGAGCGACGCCTTGTCGTCGCCGGCGATGGCCGGGTCGACATGCTGTGGGAACATGATCGCCCCTTCCGGGCAGATTCGGCTGCATGCCGGGCACCCCGCGCGGCAGGCGTCGGGCTGCTCGATGAGGAGCCCGCCGGCCGCATCCACGCCATACACGCCGAACAGGCAGAAGTTCAGGCACTCAAGGCAACCCGAGCACCGCTGGCGATCGATCACCGGGTACCACCGCTGGTGCGCTGGCGCGGATGGCCGCACGGGCTGGCCGCCAGGCGCAGGTGCAGTCGCCGCAGCGTGCGCGCGGGAGGCGATCCGGTCGATCTGGCCGAGAATCTCGCCGGCGTCGGCGCCCGGCTCAAGACGCAAGCACCAGATCGCTCGCTCGTCGGACTCGCCGCGTTCTCCCAAGCAGCCGGAGACGCCCGCCGTCTTGAGGGTCCAGAATGTCGCCCGGGGGTAGAGAGCGCTGAGCACGACGAGGTCGCCCTCGAGCCGGCGGATGCTTTCCATGACCGGTCCGCCGGGCTCCAAATCGTAGAGGTTGGGAACGCGCGTAAGACTCAGCCCGGGGCGGCCCGCCAGCCGCCCGGCGAGCGAATCCGCCAGCGCTTGCACGCCGGCATCGTCGGGCCGCGGTTCGGAAAGGATCACGGAGATGTTTTCGGGCATGGGAAATCACCAGCTCCACGAAGCTACAGGTTGTCTTGCGGCTGCCGGCCGAGCTGCCCCTTGAGCAGCCGCTGGGCCAGCGGCCAGGCGGCTTCCAGATGCGCCAGATATTGCTCCGGCGAGAGCAGGCCGGCGGCGTCGGCGTGGAAGGCCAGGAGCCAGCCACGATCATAAAGATTGGTGTTCATCAGGCCGGGCTGGGCAAGCACTTCCGGGTTGATCTGCGCGATCCGCCCGGTAAGCGGAGAGTACAGATCGCTCGTGGCCTTGGAAGCCTCCACGTAGCCGATCTGCCCGCCGGCCGCCACCTCGGCCCCAGGCTCGACCGCCCAATCGAGGTGATGCACGTCGCCCAACAGACGCACGGCGTAGGCCGACAGCCCGACGCGCACGAGCCCGTCGGCCGGGCTTGCCCACATGTGGTTGCGGGCGTAGCGGCGGTCGGTCGGCAGAATCGCCGGCGACTTGCCCATCATGAAAACCAGGGGCCTGGACATCGCAAGGACTCTGGGGAATAGCTATCAGCCGTCAGCTATCAGCTTTCAGCAGTCGGTTTTCAGTTTTCAGTTTTCAGTTTTCAGTTTTCAGTAATCGATTGTCAAATACAATAAGACGGTACCGTGGGAGAGTGTGACCTGATCACTGAAAACTGAAAACTGACGGTTGATGGCTAACTGCTACTCTCTCCCCCCGAAGCAATACAGTTTTCCGTCGTCCGTTCCGATCACCAGCCGGCCCTCGGCCACGGCGGGCGACCCGACCAGCGAGCCGCCGGTCTCATAGTGCCAGAGTTCGCGCCCTGACTTCAAGTCCAAGGCGTACAGCCGCCCGTCGCCCGAGCCGATGAATACGCGCTGGCCGACGACGACCGGCGAGCCCTCGATCTTGCCGCGCGTGGGGAATGTCCAGAGCTGTTTGCCGGTCTTCGGCTCCAGCGCGTAGAGATTTTTGTCCATCGAGCCGACGACGACGGCCTCGGCCGTTGCGGCGGCCGATCCGCGGAAGGGCATTCGGCGCCGCTCGGCGGCGAACTGCCAGACGACCTTGGGGGTTTTCCAGTCAATTGCGTAGAACGTCGACCCTTCGGTTCCGACGAACAGCAGCTCGCCGAGCACGGGGGGCGTCGATCCGGTGGGCGACTCGATCTCGACGCTCGCCACCTGCTCGCCCCGGTCGAGGTCGATCAGGTGGAGCCTCGCATCGCATCCGGCCACGAAGGCGCGATTCTCGACGATCGTGGGAAAACACCGGATTTGGTCTTGGCTCTCGAACTTCCAGGCGAGTTTGCCCGTCGCCGAGTCAAGGCAATACAGGAGCCCGTCCTGCGAGCCGAAAAGGACCTTGTCCTTGTAGAAATTCGCGCCGGAATTGATCTCGGCCCCGGCGTCGAACTGCCAGCGCTTGAGGCCGTCGGTGGCGGCGACGCAATAGAAGCGGCCGTCGACGTCGCCGATATAGACCAGCCCGTCGCGCACCGCCGGCGATGCGTTGAAACCGAGGTCCGTCTTGAACGCCCAGCGCTGCTTGCCGGAGTCGAGTTGCAGTGCGTAGAGGTTGCCGTTGGTTGAGCCGATGAAGACGCTCCCTCCGGCAATCGCGGGGGTCGATTCGAACCAGCCGCCCTCGCTGGAAAAAGTCCACGACACGTCGAGGTTCTGCGGCAGGCTCCCGGGGGCGACTCCGAGGGCCAGGGAACCGCCGCGAAACAGCGGCCAGGAGTGCTTGTCCGCTTCGACCGCCCGGCCGCTCGAGCCGGCAATGAGGAGAATCAGTAGAACCGGTAGAATCCGAAGCAGCCTGCCAGATGACATCGATCGTATTTCCGGGCAATGAACTTCCGGGCGATGAATGGGACGTCCCTGTGACCGAAAAGCCCCTAATTCCCCGGTAGCCCTCCGGTCGCCAATGCCAGCGTATGCGGCATTCCAGACGCGGCCTGGCCGGATGGAACACTGGTCCCACTGCCCCCCGCTGCGACTTTCAGCGGATGGGATCGGCTAAGGCCTGTTGGGCGAGTTCGACGGGTCGGGCGTGGCGCTCAGTTGGGAGAGCACCTGGAGCAGTCCGTTCAAGTGGGCAATTCGCGGACCGAAGCGGTCGACGAACTCGTTGAGCATGAACTCGCCGTCGCGCAGGGTCTCGAAATTGTCGCCGATCTCCTCGGTCAGCGTCTCCAGGTACTCCGTCTGGATCCTGCTGAGGGCCTCGGCCGCCATGCGGCAGCTTCGAGCCAGGCCGGGATTGGCCTGCTTCCACTGACCCAATTCCACGGCGCGCTGCCGCTGAGCAGCGCCGAGCTGGTTGACCAGCTCCTCCATGAGCTCATTCTGACGGTCCTGGGCTGCCAGCAGCGCTCGCAACAGGCCTGTCATTTCCGCGTACATCGCCACCCCGGATGGCAGCAGGGGCGTGGGGGAACCGTGAGAAACGTCAATCTGGCTGAAATATGATGGGTGCGGCCCGTTCTTTTCGCTCATAACACCTTTTCCTTTCAGTCCTCCAGTATAGACACGAGTCCACACCAAAGTCGAGTCTTCGGTCGGCAAGTTGCCGCGGAAGTTGGCGATTTGCGCGGCGAATATGCCCCGCAACCCCGACAAACCGCACCAATCTCCAACTCCCGACCCTACAGTCTCCCTCGCCATGTCTTTCCGCTTCGCCCGGCTCACGAATGACTCCCGGTGAGTCCGCGGGCGGCCGCTTCCCCAATTAGCGGGACCGGCGTAAACGGTATCCAGCCGCCCGCCCGTTAAAGTCCTTGCCACCGGATGCCCGAAGTACGGAGAGACGACCTGAATGCCGGGGAATTGTCTAGAGAAGACGTGCAACAGGCGAGTAGCAGGCAAAATAGAGAATTTTATGGCGCCCCCCCCACCTCAAGCCAAACAGTCACTTGGTTTCCTGACGGTAGTCGAAGATCAGAAGC
>JAMOAF010000475.1 GCA_023621895.1 Planctomycetota bacterium | reverse complement strand
AGTCTCTCGCTCGCTGGAACAAGACCGGCAACCAGTCCGTCCTCCGATTTTCACCATCCCAGGGACAAGGATCATGTTTAAGAAAAGACCGTTTCTATTAGGCGTCCTCGCGATAGCCGCGATGGCCATCTCGGCCTTCGGGCAACCCGCCGCGGGCAACCCGGCCGCGGGCAAAGCGCCGCGGGCGGAACCACCGGCAGTCGTCGATAGGCAGCCGACGGGCGTGTCTATCGTCATCCCTTCTCGTTTGCGCGTGGGCGAAGCGTTCGCCGTGAAAGTCAGGGTGCTCGGCGAGGTCGTCGCGGTTCCTCCCACCTGCTTTCCCCTCACGGCGGAGTTGATCCTCGGCGGGCAGTTCAACGCCCAGCCATCGCGCGGGTTTGTCTATCAAGACAATTGCCTTCCCCGATGGCGCGGCACGCTGGAAGTCCGCGCCGGCGACGAGCTGGACGGCCCGCGGACTCTCCAATTCGACGGCAAGAACCAGGGGGTTTTCAGCCGCGACACGCGTCCGATCAAGACCTTCGACGGTTTCCGCTTTGCGAGACCCGGCTTCCACTTTGTCCGGCTGGTCGAACCCGTCTCGGGCATCGAGGCGCTGTCGAACGCCGTCTACGTCTCCGAGGACGAGCCCGTATGGCGCATTTACTGGGGCGACCCGCATTTCCACAGCATTTTCAGCGACGGATTGCGGGGCCCGGAAGACCTCTACGCTTTCGCTCGCCGTGAAGGATTCCTCGATTTTGCCATCCTGACGGACCACGCCGAGGCGTTGAGCGATCCGGAGTGGCGCTACATGATGGACGTGACCAACACGTTCTACGAGCCGGGCGCGTTCGCCACGCTGGTCGCCCACGAATGGACGAACATGTCTTGCGGCCACCGCAACCTCTACTTTCGTGCCGGCAAGGCGCCGATCTTCCGCAGCGACGACAAGCGATACGACACGCCGGACAAGTTGTGGCGCGCCTTGGAGGGACAGGAAGTTGTCGCGATCCCGCATCATACCTCCAACGTCCAGATGGGGGTGAAATGGTCGTTGGGATGGAACGCGACGTTCGAACGCGCCGTGGAGATGTACTCGGTTTGGGGAAGCAGCGAACGCCACGCCGAGGATGGGAATCTCCGGCCGATCAAGGCGAACCGGGGCGAGATGAGGGGCCGTCACGTCATCGACGCGATGAACAAGGGCTACCGGTTCGCCGGCTTTGTCGGCGGGGGCGACGAGCACAAGGGACGCCCCGGCGACTCGCTGGGTTATCTGGGGAAGACCGGCAGCCATCCCCAGGGATTCACCGCGGTTCTGGCGCCCGCGCTCAGCCGGGAGAACGTCTACGACGCGATCAAGGAGGGAAGAACCTACGCGACGACCGCCCGGCGGATTTACCTGGACGCCGCCCTGCGGCGTTCGGGCCAGACGCATGTTTTGACGATCCGGGCGGCCAGCGAAGACGGCCTGGCCCAGGCCGAGTTCGTCCAAAACGGTTCAACTCGAACCGTGCTCGCCCCTTCAAGCGATGAGGGGCGAATCCTGGAATTCTCCCAGGCGGTCGATTCGCTCAAGCCGGGCGACTATTGCTACGTCCGCGTTCTGACGCAAAAAGGCGACATGGCCTGGTCCAGCCCGGTGTGGATCGAGCAGTGAACGGCCCCCTGCCGGTCAGACTCGTGGGCGAGACCCGTTCCTGGCTCTGGAGGAGTGGATCGTTTCGCGTGGGTTGCTTGGCCGTGCTTTCGACCCTGCTGACCAAAAGCGCCAGTTCCGCGGCGAGCGGGTCGCGGGCCCACGGCTTGAATTGAGAGGGATTCGAGAAAACGCGATTATCGACGTCGATCTGTCGTCTGTCGAGGAATCTCCATGGGACGACAGACGGCGCCCCTAAATCGAGCTGCGTGATTCGTGGAAAGAGCGGCTGTTATTCAGATAGCCGCGTGGGCTTGCCCCGCGCTTCGTTACGTACGGGTTGTGCCGCAGCGCAGGCGCGCCGCGGGGCAAGCCC
>JAMOAF010000756.1 GCA_023621895.1 Planctomycetota bacterium | reverse complement strand
TCGACCGACGAGGGATTGAAGACCAGCTCCCAGAAATCGGTGATCTCCGCCCGGACTCGGCCCCCCTCGGTCACCAGGTGAAACCCGGCCGGAGTCTGCTGCCACGAATTGGCGACGACGATCCAGACCGCGCTGAAGTGGGCGCCCAGGCAGACCATCAGCGTGGCGAAGAAATGCCAGCCGGGCGAGACCCGGTCCCAGCCGAACAGGGCGATCGCCAGGAAGCCCGACTCCATGAAAAACGCAAAAATCCCCTCGGCTGCCAGCGCGCTGCCGAAGACGTCGCCCACATACCGCGAATAGGTGGCCCAGTTCGTCCCGAACTGAAACTCCATCACGATCCCCGTCGCCACGCCGAGCGCGAAAATCAGCCCGAAAATCGACATCCAGAACTTTGTCAGGCGAAGAAACCGGTGGTCCTTCGTCCACAGCCAGCAAGCCTCCATCGCGACCAGCAGGAGACCCAGGCCGATGCTCATCGGTGGGAAGATGTAATGGAAGGCGACCGTCAAGCCGAACTGGAATCGGGAGAGTAGTTCGTAGTCCATGAATGTGTCCATCTCGCTCTCCGCCGGCCGCTCGCCGCGCCGGCCGGCATCAAGGTTCTGCGCAGCGCCAGCTCTACTTTCTCCAGAGGGTATCGGAGTAATCCGCAAGTGCATTAGCCGCTCGGGCGAGGACAAACAGCAGGTCGCCAAGCCGATTCAGATACGCCAGCAGCAACAGGGACACGTCCTCCGGACAGTCGCGGACGAGCGCCACCAGCCGCCGTTCGGCCCTGCGGCAGACGGTTCGGGCCAGGTGCACCTCGGCCGCCGCGCGGGACCCGCACGGCACCACGAACTGGCTCAACGGCGCCAGCCGTTCCGAAATCCGGTCGATGTCCGCCTCGAGGGCCTCGACGTGCCGCCGCTGGATTTGCTGCATCCCGTGTTCGGCCGCCCGCGGCGTCGCCACCTCCGCGCCAAAACAAAACAGCTCGTTCTGAATCCGCTCGAGCGGGCCGTCGATTTCCGCGGGAAGGTTTTCCGACCGGGCAAGCCCCAAGACAGCGTTCAGCTCGTCGATGGCGCCGATCGTCTCGATGCGGGCCATGTCCTTGCCGACGCGCGGCCCCCAAACAAGCCCGGTCTCTCCCTGGTCGCCCGTTCGCGTGTAAATCTTCGCCGTCATGCGGTTCCTTCCATCCGTGCCAAACGCCGAGCGGCGGGCCGCAAAAAACCTCGTACAAGACGTTCCGCCGTTCCTCGCGGGTTCGAAGGCCGCGGCACAGCGCGGTGGTCCGTTCGGGGACGATTGGCAGCCGCGTGGACCGGCTCGCCGCTCCCATCGCGACGGACCTTGAGAGTGTCACGAACCAGGCTAAACTGCGGCCGCGCCCGCGTGGAACCTCAACTATATCCACGACCGGGCGAGAAGGCCAGATCCGGCCCCTCCGGTCCCCGGGGCCAACCAGACCGGAGCAGACCGCTTCCCACGGCTTGCGTCTTCGGCGAATTTCCGGAAGAATGCAGAATCGATCCAATCCAGCGGCTATCGTACGGCGGAGGCCACGCGGCCCATGACTCCGGAGGAACAGGTAGAGCGCGAACAGGACATCGCCGACGCTTTGGCGGGCGTGCTCGACGAGGGCGAGCGATGGATGGTCGCCTGCCGTGGCGGCCGGATCGACGTCCGGCCGGCCGAAGCGGCCAGCCTCAAGCCGTTCTCCGAGGAGCAGCCCGATCTGTACGGTTACCTGCTCGCGGTCAACGAGGTCCTTTCCGAAGCGGGCACCGGCTTTGTCATGACGTCGATGTTCGTGGTCGCCGCGATCTGCCTGGCGGTCCACATGGAATGGATCGATCGGCTGTTGCGGATCGAGATCGAAAGACTCCAGAGCGTTTGGGTCTACGCCTTCGCCCTGGCGGCCACGTTCTTCGGCTCCGGCCAGGTGGCGCTGTGGATCGAGTCCATGGCCTATCGGCGGCACCGGGATGAACTGCTCCGCGCGATTCGCTC
>JAMOAF010000346.1 GCA_023621895.1 Planctomycetota bacterium | reverse complement strand
GGCCGGTTGGAGACGCGAAACGCGGGGCAAGCCCACGCGGCTATCCGTCAAGGGCGTGGCAAAGTCAGGCCGGTTGGAGACGCGAGCTGACAGCTGACGGCTGACAGCCATTCTATCCTCTCCGGTATCGGTAGTACGCCGCGCAGGCCCCTTCCGACGAAACCATCGGGGCTCCCAGGGGGCGTTCGGGGGTGCAGCGGATGCCAAAGGCCGCACACTCGTGTGGTTTCTTCAAGCCCTGGAGGATTTCGCCGGCAATGCATTCGGCCGGTTCGTCGGCCGAAAGGTGCGCTACGCCAAACCGCGTCTCGGCGTCGAACGATGCATATTCCGGGCGCAGCCGCAGACCGCTGGCGGGAATCTCGCCGATCCCCCGCCATTTCCGCGGCGAGACCTCGAACACGTCGAAGACCTGCCGCCTGGCCGCCGGGTTGCCTTCTGCGCGGACCGATCGAGCGTACTGATTCTCCACCTCAGCGCGGCCTTCTTCAAGCTGCCTGACGCACATCTCGATGCCGTGCAGGATGTCAAGCGGTTCAAAGCCGGTCACCACAATCGGCACCCGGAACCGCTCGGCCAGCCATTCGTATTCGGACGTCCCCATCACGGTGCAGACGTGCCCCGCGGCGAGAAATCCCTCGACGCGGCACTGCGGCGACTCCATGATCGCGGTGATCGCCGGAGGAACCAGCACGTGCGAGACGAGCACGGTGAAGTTCCGCAGCCCGAGCCGGGCGGCCTGGGCTACCGCCATCGCGTTGGCCGGCGCCGTGGTTTCAAAGCCCACGGCGAAGAATACGACCTCGCGGTCCGGGTTCTCGCGCGCAACTCGCAGGGCGTCCATCGGCGAATAGACAATCCGCACGTCGCCCCCCTCTGACTTGACCGTCAACAGGTCCTTCCCGGAGCCCGGCACCCGGAGCATATCGCCAAACGAGCAAAAAATCACCTCGGGCCGCCCGGCAATCGCCAGGGCCTTGTCCAGAATCTCGATCGGCGTGACGCAGACCGGGCAGCCGGGGCCGTGGATCAGCGTCAACTCCTTAGGCAACATCTCGTCAATCGCGAATCGGAGGATGGAATGGGTCTGGCCGCCGCAGATTTCCATTATGCTCCAGGGGCGGGTCGCCAGCCGCCGGATCGACTCGGCCAGCCGCCGGGCACGCTCGGGATCACGATACTCGTCGACGTACTTCACTTCTCACCACCTGCTGCCAGCCCCTCGTCGCCGCCCTGCCGATCAGGCTCGTCGCCGGCAAGTTCCTCGGCAAGCCCCGCCGCGTGGATCTCGTCCAAATAGGTGAAGATCTCCTGGGCCTCCTCTTCATCGATGCGGCTGAGGGCAAAGCCTACGTGGACCAGCACGTAGTCGCCCACGGCGACCTCGGGCGTATAGGCCAGGCAAGCTTCCTTGACAATGCCGCCAAATTCGATTCTGCCCATCGGCAAATCGTCTCGCTCGAAAACTTCAAGGACCTTGCCGGGCACACCCAAACACATTAGAGTTTTTCCCTTTCAAAAACTTCGCACGCCACCAGCAACTGGCCCAAGGCAATCGAGCCGTCGCCCGGCGGCGCCATCATTTGAGTGTATACATCGAAGCCCAGTTGCGACAACCGCCTCTCGATCCGCTCCGACAAGATCGCGTTCTGAAAACACCCCCCAACCAGCGCGACCGAACGGCAATCCGCCCCAACCGCCGCGTCGGCCGCCCACTGGACAATCGCGTTATGAAACCGGGCGGCGATCCGACCCGCGCCGACCCCGCGCCGGCGGTCTTCCAGCACCGCATGCACCACCGGGGCCCAGTCCGCCGTCAACACCGCCCCCGCCTCGGCATAGCCGAACTCGTAGGCTCCCGGTTCATGTGGATCACAGGCAAACTCCAGTGCCATTGCAGCCTGGCCTTCGAAGTTGATTTCCGCACCCAGGCCGCAGAGGCACGCCACCGCGTCGAAGAGCCGGCCGAGGCTGCTCGTCCGCGGAGCGTAAACGCGGCGCTCC
>JAMOAF010000695.1 GCA_023621895.1 Planctomycetota bacterium | reverse complement strand
CTTGTTGGAGCGCAACGTGCTTTCAAGTGCCGAGCAGTGCGGAGTCGCGATCGGCCTCAAAGGGGAGGGCAACATCGTGGCAGGCAATCTGATCGGCACGAACATCCATGGCACTGGCGTGCTGCCGAATGGAACTCATGGCGTGGCCATTACCCTGGGCGCGAAGTCCAATCGTGTTGGTACCGACGGCAGTGCGGATACGTTCAACGCCAACGAGCGCAATGTTATTTCGGGGAACACTCGCTACGGCGTCGCCATCGCAGACAGCGGCACCGATGGGAATGTCGTTGCCGGCAATCTGATTGGCACGGATGCGAGTGGCATGCATGCTTTGGGAAATCAGCTAGAAAGCATCATTATCTTAAGAGGCGCGAAGTATAATCGGGTCGGCACCAACGGCGATGGGGAGTCGGACGATTTGGAACGAAACGTGATTTCAGCATCTGTCACGCAGGCCGGAGTCGCGATTACCGGAAGTGGAACCGATGGCAACGTTGTCGCGGGAAACCTGATCGGCACCAACATTCTCGGGACCGGCCGGTTGCCGAACGGCACCTGTGGTGTCGTGATCAACCAGGGTGCCCAATACAACCGGGTGGGCACCAACGGCAGCCCGGACGTTTTCAACAGCAATGAACGCAATGTGATATCCGGTAACAAAACCCAGGGGGTCGAAGTAGCCGGAACCGGCACCAATTGGAACGTGATCGCCGGAAACTTCATCGGCACCGATTCTGCCGGAACCACCGCCCTCGGGAACTCCCAGAATGGCGTGCTCATCTCCAGTGGTGCGACGCTGAACCGTGTGGGCGCCACGGCCGACGGCACTGGCGGCCTGGCGGAGAGCAACCTGATCGCCGGCAACCTGCTCAACGGCGTGGTACTCATGGGGCTCGGGACCAACGCGAACGAGGTTTACGGCAATCAGATTGGCACTGATCACACGGGCGCGCTCAACCTCGCCAACGGCCAGCGCGGCGTGCTGGTCTTCGATGGCGCGCAAGGCAACCGCATTGGCGGCCTCGGCAGCCGTGCAAACACCATCGCCTTCAACTGGATGTCGGGAATTGAGGTCAGCGGCGCCGGCACCGTGGACGACCGGTTCCTGGGCAACTCGATCTATGCCAACGCAGGCCTCGGGATCGACCTCGGCGGCGACGGCCCAACGGCCAATGATCCGGCGGATGTCGACGACGGCCCGAACCACCTGCAAAACGCGCCGCTTCTGTCCTCGGCCAAAGCCGGCGCCGTCACGGAGATTACGGGAACGCTCAACAGCACCCCCGAGGGCACGCTCGCGCTCGACTTTTACGCCGTTTCTTCCACCGGGATGCGCTACCTTGGCGCAGCGCCGGTGACCACCGATGCGTCGGGAGGCGTGGAATTCGCGCTCACGCTTGCGGCGGCGACGCAACCCAACGAACAACTCCTGGCCACGGCGACCGATGCGCTCGGCAACACATCGGAATTCTCGCCGGCGCTCGCGCTGGCCCTCGCGCCAGCAGCCCATGCCGGCGGCCCGTACGCGGTTGCTGAAGGGAGCAGCATCACCCTGGCCGGCTCGGCCACCGATCCCAACACGCCTCCCGCGGCGATCGCCACTTACGAATGGGACTTCAACTACAACGGAATCACCTTCACGGTCGATGCGACGGGCCAGGCCCCGACGTTCGACGCCAAGGATCTCGACGGCACCGCGACGTCGAGCTACACGATCGCCCTGCGGGCGACCAGCGCAAACCTCCTGTCGGATATCGCCACCGCGACAGTCACCGTGAACAACGTGGCGCCGACGATCAGCCAGGTAACGACCCTTCCGCTCTATCCTGTCCGCGGCGACGAGGTCACACTTAGCTTCGTGACCGATGATCCATCCCTGGCTGACGACGCGGCTTCCTTCACCTACACGATCAATTGGGACCCGAAGAATCCGCAGAGCACGCCCGAAAACTTTGTGCCTTTCCAGCCGATCACCCACACGTTCAGCTACAAGGGCCAAGCTAG
>JAMOAF010000377.1 GCA_023621895.1 Planctomycetota bacterium | reverse complement strand
GTGGATCCTGTGGCCGGCCTGGTGACGACGGAAGCTGGCGGCACGGCAACGTTCACGGTGCGGCTCAATACGCAGCCCACGGCCGACGTGACAATTGGCCTCTCGTCGAGCGACCCGACGGAAGGGACGGTCGCGCCGACGAGCTTAATCTTTAATTCCGCCAACTGGAACACGCCGCAGACGGCCACGGTTACGGGCCAGAACGACGACATCGACGATGGCGATATCGCCTACACGATCGTGACTGCCGCAGCCACGAGCAGCGACTCGAACTACAACGACCTCAACCCGGCGGACGTCTCGGTTACCAACACCGACGACGACACGGCGGGGGTCACGGTCACGCCGACCTCGGGCCTGGTGACCACGGAAGCCGGCGGAACGGCAACGTTCACAATCAAGTTGACGAGTGAGCCTACGGGCGACGTGACGATCGGCCTCAGCTCAAGCGACCTGACCGAAGGCGCGGTCTCGCCGACCAGTCTGACCTTCACCACGGCCAACTGGAACACGCCGCAGACGCTGACCGTCACGGGCCAGAACGACGACGTCGCCGACGGTGACATCGCCTACACGATCTTCACTGCCGCGGCCACAAGCGCCGACCCGAACTACATCCGCCTCAACCCGGCCGACGTCTCGGTCACTAACACCGATGACGATCTGATGCCGAGCGTTACCCTCACGGTCAGCCCGGCCTCGATCGCCGAGAACGGCGGCTTGGCCACGTTCACGGCCACACTGAGCGACGCGGCGGCGCAGCCGGTGACGATTGACCTACGCTTCACCGGCACCGCCACCCCGTCGGTGGACTACGCGTCGGCTGGCACGCAGATCATGATCGCCGCGGGCAGCCTGACCGGGTCGGTTGCCGTCACGAGCATTGACGATGCGATCTTCGAGGGCGACGAGTCGGTCGTGGTCGAGATCACGGGCGTGACGAATGCCATGGAGGCCACTCCGCAGAAGGCCACGGCGACGATCATCGATGACGATACGGTGACGCGGTTCGATGGCACGGAAATGAATGACCGCATGATCATCGATCTGACTGGGCTCGGCGGCACCGTGATTGTCGATGCCAAGGGGAAGAATGACCACGTTGAGATCATCGGCACGCCGGCCGAGCGCGTCCACCTGATCGTCTATGCCGGCGACGGCAACGATACGCTTTCGATCGGCGCCTCCAATGTGGAGTATGAAGTGCATCTCGGTGAGGGCAATGACTCGCTGACGATTGACTTGCGGGCCACGGATGTCTCCGGCATCGCCTACGGAGGCCCCGGAAACGATCGGCTTGAAGGAGGCTTGGGCGACGACGAATTCCACGGCGGCGACGGAAACGACTTTCTCGACGGGCGCGGCGGAAACGACATTCTACTCGGCGAGGGTGGCCGCGACACCGTACTGATCCACGGGACAGACGCCAGCGAAAAGCTCTGGATGTCGTCCGGCCGGGCCTTGCTTCAGGGCGCCGCGTATTCCGTCGAGGCCGGCAGCGCTGAGGAAATCACGGTCGACGGCAAGGGCGGCTACGACACGGTCGAAAGGCTGGAAGATTCACCCGGCGACGATTGGGTCGTCCTGCGGCGGGGCGAGACGGTGATTACCGGGGCCGACTTCATGAATACCGCGATCGGCTTCGAGGAGGTTTACGCATACGGCAGCGCCGGCAACGACACGGCAAGCCTGTACGACACCGCCGCAGCCGACACATTCAAGTCGAATGGAGATGCTGATTGGGCATGGATGCGCGGCGATGGGTACTTCCACCGGGCGAAGGGCTTTGATTACGCGCACGGGTATTCCACCGCCGGCGCGGATCAAGCCTACCTCTACGATTCCGCCCGCGACGACCAATTCAAGGCCTACACCGACAACGCCAAGGACATGGAATATGCGAAGATGTACGGTCCCGGCTATTACCACCGGGCGAAAGGCTTCCCCGCCGTTTACGCTTTCGCAAGCCAGGGAGGCGATGACCGAGCGCGGCTCTTCAGCAGC
>JAMOAF010000572.1 GCA_023621895.1 Planctomycetota bacterium | reverse complement strand
TGGTCGACCGGCAACAAGGCTGTGGCGGACGTGCCGAAGTATTCCGCCGTCGCGCAGGCACCAACGCAGCAGCAGCAACAGGCGCCGCCTGCCGCGGACAAATGGGCCGGCTTGTAGCATCCTCTCTCCTCTGATGCCGATGCCGCCGTGGGGTAATCGCGTGGGCGGCGGCGTCGGTGTCAGGTCTGCAAGCAATCCAACACAGAACATCCAGGAGGAGAGACGAGAGAGATGGGACGCAAGCGGCTCGAAGAGGTGACGTTGATATTCCAGCGCGAGCGGATTCGGTTTGATGGGAGCGACACAGCGATCCTCGAATGCAAGCCAGAGAACGGCGAGGGCGGCTTGCCATCGCTCGCCGCAACCATCGTCAAGTGCGAGTGTCAGCCAGGGGAGATGGTGCAAAGTCTCTCGTATCGTTTCTATGGCACCTGGACGAATCACGAGAAGTACGGCCGACAATTCCACGCGCGGACTTTCGTCCGAACTCAACCACATGGCCGTCTCGGGGTAATGCGGTATCTGACGCAGGCTCCACACGTCGGCCAGAAAACTGCGTGCGTGCTGTGGGACAAGTTCGGCGGCGATGCCGTGCGGATTCTCAGGGAGCAACCAGACGTGGCCGCGGCCGCGGTTGCTGGGTCGCACTTCAGCCAGGCGAAGGCGGAAGAGGCGGCCGCCTATCTGGCCGGAGAGCAAGCGCTCGAAGGGACAACAATCGATCTGATGGAGTTGTTCGCCGGCCGCGGGTTCCCTCGAAATACCGGCAAGATTGCCGTCGAGGAGTTTGGCAACAAGGCCGCCGAACTGCTCCGCAAAAACCCCTATCTGTTGATGCGGTTCCGCGGGTGCGGCTTTCTCCGCTGCGATCAACTCTACCAAGACCTCGGCGGCGACCCGGCCAAGCTCAAGCGGCAAGCACTCTGTGCCTGGTACGCCATCGCACGCGACACGAACGGCGACACGTGGCATCAGCCCGTGGCCGTCGAGCGTGGATTGCGCGAGAGGATTGCGGGGGCCGCTGTGCGACCAGTGGATGCGGTGCGGCTTGGGATGCGCGGGAAGATGCTCGCGGGGTATCGGGATGAGAGGGGTGAATTGTGGCTGGCCGACAAACGGAAGGCAGATAACGAGGCCATCGTGGCCACCAGGGTAAGGGAGTGGCTGAAATCGCCTCCCGCCTGGCCGCCGGTCCACGACATCGACGCGAGCGACCATCAGCGAGAGAAGGCTGCCGAGGCGCTCGTCTCGCCGATCGCCGTGATTACCGGAGGACCGGGGACCGGCAAGACATACCTGTCAGCCAGGGTGATCGGGAGGATTGGCGAGTCGGCCGGACTCGGCAAGGTGGCCGTGGCCGCGCCAACCGGCAAGGCTGCGGTGAGGATCAGCGAGGCGATGCAGAGGTACGGAATTAACCTTCGAGCGCGCACGATTCATTCCCTCCTCGGCGTCGACTCGCACTCGCACGGCGGCGGCTGGTCATTCAAGCACGACGAAAACAACCCGCTTGATTACACCTACATCATCGTGGATGAGGCCAGCATGATTGACACCGACCTGGCCGCTGCGTTGTTTCGCGCGTGCGGCAAGGGGACGCACGTGCTGCTCGTCGGCGATACCGGACAGTTACCTCCTGTCGGCCATGGAGCGCCGCTACGTGACCTGATTGCGGCCGGCGTACCGACGGGTGAGTTGACGGAGATTCGGCGGAACAGCGGAGCGATTGTCGAGGCGTGCCACAAGATTCGGGGAGGCGCGAAATTCTCACCGTGCCCGGTGCTGCGACCAGGTGAGGGTGAAAACCTGAAGCTCCTTCCGGCGGTGTCGGCTTCAGCGGCGATCGAGCAAATCGTCAAGACGATTCGAGCGGTGGGGGCAAGGGGTCTGGCAAATCCGATCTGGGACTGCCAGGTGATCGTGGCGGTGAATGCGCGGTCGGAGTTGAGCAGGAAGGCGATCAATCAGAGGCTTCAGAATGAACTGAATCCGAGTGGCGAGCGAGTG
>JAMOAF010000712.1 GCA_023621895.1 Planctomycetota bacterium | reverse complement strand
GATGTCGGCGGTTGAGTTGTTTTCAGCGCCGAAGTCGATCGTTCCGCAGTTGCCCGGTGTAAGATCTTGCGGAAAGAGATTGCATGTCTCACTCTTGTCTTGGAGGAATTCCTTGACGTCGCCCCGTGTGATATCCAGCGCGAATGGAAGCAGCATGACATTGCTGTTTTCGTTGTGAGGATAGACCCCACGAACGCTATTAATGAAAACCGCCGTCGATTCTTCCATCAACGGGCCGGAGCGGCCTCCGATTGCACTGGCGAAGAAGAGGGGGACGGCCCCGTTCTGCACTTCCGACTTGCGGACCCGCACCCGGACGGCGTTGAACCAGGCGGGGTTCTCAAACGTCATTGGACAGGCGGGGTCCAAGGGGTTGGCGATGTAGCCGACCGTCAAGTCTTGGATGGCGATCTCGGGCGCTCTGCGGCAAACCGGGTTCGCGCGGCAGATTCCCGCGGCCGCGTCGAAGACCGGGCCCGAGCCGAACGTCGTGTCTTCCTTCAGGTTGCCGGCGGCACTCTGTTCGAGAAGCTCCCAGGCGGCGGCCAGCGCCGTGGCGTCGGCTGTCCGCTTCAGTTCGGTCTTGGCGACGCAGATATAACCCAAGTCGACGGCGCAGGCCAGCATGGCAAATACGACAACCATCATCACGGCCGAGAGGATCGTGATCGTGCCGGCCCGGTCCTGTTTATTTGGGCGAGATTTCATGGCGATTTACCTGTTGCAGCAAGTAGACGTGTGGATGAGACGTGCTAATTGGCTTGTACCGCCAGAACGACCGTCCTGGCGGCGGCATCCTCGCGGAGCGCGCCCGAATCCGTGTAGTAGCGGACCCGCTTCAAGACAAGGGAGGTGACACGGTTGCTGGCGTAACCGACACCCGAGTTTGCGATCGAGAAGTCAGGCGAATAGCCGTTCAGGTTGGCGATGTCCGTGGCGACGGCGGCCTTCAAGTAGCCCTCGTCGCCGAACACGTCCCAAGTTGCCGACCGCCCGTTGGTGATTTCCACCGAGAGGCTGCCGCCGCTGATGGCCATGGCTTGGGTCCAGACGACGGTCTCCCCTGGCTGGGCCATGGCCAACGTGTTGGGATACTTTCGCTCCAAGAGCGTTGAATCACCGTTCCAGACTTGGAGCTGGACCCCGCCGGCGACGAAATCGGGGTGGTTCTGGTGGTTGACGTCAAACAGCAGGTAGAGGCCGTCGAGGGTTTGGGTCGGCGCCATCACGCATGTGACTTGGGGAGCCACAAGGTTGGGTTCTGGTTCTCCAACGACCAGTTCCCAATCCTCCTCGATGCGAACGATCGCTGAACCGTCTTGGCCAAAAACGGCCGCCGGCAGCGACAACAACAGGGCAACAGCGAGGGCGGGGTGAGCCCAGCGGACCAACTTGGGGGCGAGTCGAGACATGACTGGATCTCCGTGCGGGTGGATTCACTGAGGAGCAACTTCGAGGAGAACGGCGTCGGCACCTGGAAGTGGGGATTCGACGAGCGTGCGGAGTCAGCGCAGGCTGCAAGGGTCCGGTCTTTCAGGCTCGGAAGACGCCGCGGATACGCGCGAGGTCTATCCAATGGTAAACGTAGGTCGCATTTCGGGGTTGGTCAAATAATCGGGGGAGACACAGGCGGCCTCTGTTCAGCCTTTCATGAGTCCGTGCCTTACCTCGTTCCCAAGCTCCGGCTTGGGAACGCTCGCTTGAAACCGGCATATCGCAAAGCCGCGCTCGGAATGACGCAACGATCGTTTTTGGCAAGGGACGGTTGCCGAGCTGGAACTTGGGACTCTACGGAGCGTTCATTTTCGGAACGCGGAGATCGCACTTGACATGGGTTTGGGATAAATGGGGGCTTTGGGGCGGGCAATCTAGTGGGCACCTCGGGTAGCGGTGGTAGACTGAGGCGCGGTCGCGCGATCGTCTGGTAGGCCCGCGGAACTGTCCGGTGGGGGTGGCGGTCGCGGATGGCCAGGTTTTTCCGATAAGCGGTCGCTGCGGACTTGTGGCAAGGGACCTCGCCCGTTACAGTGAATGGCGATTGTGTGTTCTCGGCCCTCCGCGAGCAAGGAGTCCGGTCGCCGCGTGGGCGCGGGTTGGTCCGTGCTATGCGTGTGTGCAACCGCGTGTTGCTGCGTGTCGACGATCCGCCAGTTCCATTGTCGATCTTGCTGGTCGGCAAGGGAGGGGCTGGTTGGAGCGGAGATTGGGCGTGGCGGCTGGTGCGCGAGGGCCATCGTCTACGAGGAGTGTGTGCAATGCCCAATGGTGTCATTAAGAAGATTGTCTCGGACCGGGGATTCGGGTTCATTAGCGGTGATCGCGGGGAGGTGTTCTTTCACCTGTCCTCGGTCGAGGGGGCGAACTTCGACGATCTTCAGGAGGGCCAAACCGTCGAGTACGAACTCGATGTTAGCGAGGATCCGAGACGGCGCAACAAGGGACCGCGGGCTTCGGTCGTCCGCCCCGGCTCCTGAACCGTCCGTTTCCCCGATCGGGAACAGGCACGGCACGGCGCAATTCGGTCATCCCGTGCCGGGGCGTTCTGGGGATGACCTCTTGTCGTTTTTCCGGTGGTTTCTCCGATCCGGCGCGGAGAGCATGTTTTCATTGCTTCCCGCAGAACACGGTCGGGCTCCCGCTGGGCTGCCAGTGCGCCGGTCGCAATCCCCAAATCAACCCAGAAAGGCTCCGGCGGCGCCGGAGAAACGCGGATGCAGATTACCGAAGCCGCGGCCGAACGAATGAAGACCGCCGTATTGCACGAGATCGACGAAAAAGAGAAGTGCTTTCGGATCGCCATGTCGGCGGCCGGCGTCGACCTGGTGATTGACGAACACCGCGAAGGAGATGTCACGTTCGAATACGAAGGGACGCTGATCCTGGTGCTCGACGCGACCGCCGACGACGCGATCGGAGAACTTGTCCTCGACTACGACCCCGAGCAATCCGAACTGGTTTTTCGCCGCGAAGACGAATTCGAGGAAATCATCGACATCGACGCCGAACTCGACGAAAAACACGAGGAAGGCTGAACCATTTCGGCTCGATGTCGGACCGGGGCGGCGAAGGTCCGCGGCAGTTGCGGGACGGCAAGCAGCGGTTCCCAAGCCGGAGCTTGGGAACCAGGGGCCAAATCGGTCCAGGAACGTTGCGGGACGGCAAGCAGCGGTTCCCAAGCCGGAGATTGGGAACCAGGGGCAACTAGCGCCCAAGATGCCGGTCCGCAAAATCCATGTATCGTTGCCAGTCATATTCCGTCACGGCATGCTCGCCCTTGCGGATGTGGTAGCCGATGCGGCTGGTAACCGGCTGCTCCAAGCCCGGCATCTCGACGGCCGCCATGCCGTCGGTTCCCAACAGCCGGTAGACCGGATCGGCGGCCTTGGCCGCGAGGAACTCGCCGCGCGGGTCGGCCCACTGGTCTTTCTCCGCGCTGGCCACGTAGACCGGCCGCGGGGCCACCAGTGCGATCAGCATGTGCTGGTCGACCGGCAAGTCGTTGACGCGATCGTTGTATCGCGTGAAATTGTCGCAGAACCAGTGGGGGAAGCTCGTGTTGATCCGCGCGACCGTTTCGCCGAATTCCCGCCGGCTCAGCGCGGCCCCGCCGCAGCCGGAGTTGTTGGAGATCACCAGGGCGAACCGTTCGTCTTGAGCGCCCGCCCAAAGGGCCGTCTTGCCCAGCCGCGAGTGGCCCATCACGGCAACCCGCTTGGAATCGACGTCGGCGTCCGTTGCCAGATAGTCCATCGCGCGGCTTAAACCCCAGGCCCAAGCCCCGATCGAACCCCACTCGTCCGCGGCGGGTTTTGTCTGCCCCGCGGAATAGAACAGCGGATGGACCCCGTTCTGGAAACCGTCGTCGAAGTCCGGATCGATGTCGCCGTAGTAGATCGTCGCCAGGCCGTAGCCCCGGGCGAGGAGCTTCGGGACTTGCCACTGGCTGGCGCTCGATCCGCGGGATTCTTCCGTCGCGCGGTGATCGACGACGCCTGTCCCCTTCCGATCGCGCATCCACGCGTTGGAGAGCGTGATGCCCGGATCATCGCAGACGGAATGGTTGCCGTTGAAGTTCAATCCGAGGAAGACCGGCGCGGGTTTTGTCCTCGACTTGGGCAGATAGAGCAGAAGGTCGATCGGCAGGCGGCGGCCGCTACCCGCGATGTGGATTCGGACCTCCTTGCGGACGGCCGTGCCCTCCAGGGCGTCTGCGCAGCCGCGCAGCTCGAACGAAAGCTCCTTGGGACGCCCGGGCGTCCTTCCGTAAACATGGTCCTCGAACAACCGGAGGATCTCCGGCCGGCGCAGCCGTGTCCATTTTTCCGCGGTATCCACGCGGCTGCCGTCGCTCATTTGGAGCGGGTCCGGCAGAACATAAGCGGGAACCTTGCTCTCGTCATAGTTGGGAACGAATCCCTGCCCCGCAACGTCGCCGCCGAGCAACGCGACAGCGGAGACCGCCAAGACCATGCGAAGAACAGAAACCGGCATCGTTGACTCCTCCAAAATGACTGGCAGGTCACAGGGTAACGGCCACGGCTCGGAAGGTCAAGTCTTTGGTTCCCGGCGGCGCTACTCGCCTGACTGTCGTTCCCAAGCCGGAGCTTGGGAACGAGGTCTGTAATCGATATCCCGTGGCCTGTATCCCGTGACCTGCAACTTGTATCCTGTAACCTCGCGGCTGATCGCTAACGGCGGAACGTTTCCTCACCACTCGGCCGCCAAATAAATGATCGCGGTTCCATCGCGGCTCGAGCTGAGTGCATAGCGGCCGGAGGGCGAAAAACTCACGCTCGTCACTTCCTGATCATGCCCGCGGAGGCTGAGCAGCTCCTTGCCGGTCTGGGTGTCCCAGAGTTTTGCCGTGTGATCGCGACTCCCGGTCAGAATCCGCAGGCCGTCCGGCGAGAAGGCGACCGAGGTGACGGCGGCGGCATGGCCTTCAAATTTGCGAATGAGCTCGCCGGTTTCGGCATTCCAGAGGTGTGCGCGGTTGTCTTCGCTTCCGGTGATGACGAACTTGTCGTCGTGCGAAAAGACTCCGTCGAGCACCGCCCACTCGTGCCCCGCCAACACGCGGACCGCCTGGCTCGAATCGGCATCCCAGATACGTGCAGTCTTGTCGTCTGAGACCGTGAGCACTCTGCGCCCTGAAGGGGAAAAAACCGCGCGGCGGATCCGGTCGGTATGGCCAACCAGCGATTTCGGCATCAGCCGCCCGGACTGCACATCCCAGAATCGGGCGGTGCGATCATCGCCGGCGGTCAGAATGGTTTTGCCATCGGGAGCAAAAGTCGCGCTGTTGATGTAGCGCGTGTGCCCGCCGGACAGCTTTCGCACGGATTGGCCGGTCTTGGCATCCCAGATCTTGGCCGAGTTATCCCAACTGGCCGTGACGACGAGCCGTCCGTCGGGCGAAAATTCAGCCCAGGCGACGGCCCCGTGCGGGCTGAAACTCATTAGTTCGCGGTCCGAACCGATTTCCCAGATGCGTGCGTCGTTTCCGCCGACGGAGAGAATCCGGGCGCCGTCGGGCGTGAAAACGGCATTCCATACCAGGCCACCGACGATCGAAAAATCCAGCATCGCCGCGCCCGGCCGACCGGGATGGGCAATCTCACGGCGCGCTTGGAGATCCCAGAGCCGCACGATTCGGTCGACCGTGTTGGTCGTCAGCGCCCGGTTGCCGTCGCAAGAGACGGCGACATGGTGGAGAGCCTTGTCCCCGCCGGCCATCTCGCCGACCACCGCGGCCTTGTCCAGGTTCCAGAGCCGGAGCCGGCCGTCGTCGCAGGTCGTCAGTGCCTGTTTTCCGTCGGGCAGCACGGCCATGGAGGTGACCGGGCCGGGATGCTTGAGGACGCCGGTGGTGATTTCCTCGCCCGTCTCCAGATCCCATTGGGCAACGGTGTTGTCGAGGCTCGCCGTGAGGGCCCGCCGGCCGCCGGGCAGGAAGGCCGCGGCCGCGATCCGGCGGCTGTGGTTCTGGCGCAGAAAACGCCTCGTCCAAGGACCGTTCTCACCCTCTCTGGCCCAGACCTGGCAGCGCCCGTGGGCGTCGCCGATCAGAAGAAGGTCGTCGTTGGGAGCAAAGGCGACGGCGGTGACGGCCCCCGCCGCGGCCGCTCCGCCGCCGGGCGCGAGCCGCTGCAACACCTTTCCACTTATCTCGAACAACTGGGCCGAGCCGTCCGTCGAGCCGGTGAGTATCCACCGCTCGTTGTGCGAGAGGGCCAAGGCCCCATCGCGACCGGTGCCTTCAAGGCAGAGGAGTTCGGCGCCGCCGGCCACGTCCCAGAGACGCACGGTGTTGTCGCCGGCCGCGGTCAGCATCCGGCGGCCGTCGGCAAAGAAGACGGCCGAGGACGCGAGGAATTCGTGGCCTTCGCTGAGTTCGCAGAGCGGCTCGCCGCGATTGGCGTCCCAGATTTTCGCCGTGCGGTCGCGGCTTGCCGTGACCACCTGGTCGCCCGAGCGGGAGAACCGCGCCGAGAGCACGGCGTCGGCGTGACCTTGGAGCAGCCGGCCTTTGAGAACGCGGACCTCCTGGTAGCCTTCGAGCGACCAGACCTTTGCCTGGCCGTCGTGGCTACCGGAGAGCACGAATTGGCCGTCGGGGGAGAATCTACAGCAACGAACCCGCCCGCCGTGCCCGCGGAGGCTCTTGATCAGCGTTGCGGACTGCCAGTCCCAGATATTCACGACATTGTCGTGGCCGGCGATGGCGATCAGCCGGCCATTGGGCGAGTAGACGACACAACTGGCCGAGGCGCCGTGGCCGGAGAGCGTCTGATGGGGCGGCTCAGGTTCAGCCACTTCGGCGATCCGGGCGGCGAGGTCGACCGGCTTGACGTCGGCCGGATTCCAGGTCATCACGCGTCCGTCATATCCGGCCGATGCAACATGCAGTCCGTCGGGCGAAAACGCTGCCGAGTAGACGGGGCCGCCATGGCCGTTGAATTCGGTTTCCGGCTCGCATTGGAGCCTTCCCTCTCGATCGGCCACCGACCAGACAATCACGCGGCCGTCCTGGCTGGCGGTGACGACCCGGGATGCATCGGGCGAGAAAACGGCCTGCCAGACCCACCAACTGTGCCCTTGAAGCACACTCAAGGGGTGACCCGTCGCCGTGTCCCAGATTCTCGCCGTGCCGTCGTAGGAACCGCTCAGGACCCATCGATCGTCGGGCGAGAAGTCGAGGCTGACTACCGCGTCGCCATGGCCTTCCATGACGGCGAGCGGCGCCCCGGTCGCGGCATTCCACAAGCGGATGCGGCAGTCGTCTCCACCCGAGGCGACAATTCGCCCGGAATGGGAAAACGCCACGGAGTGAACAAAACCACCGTGAGTAATCACGAGCGGCGGCGTTTTGTCCGCGAGTGCGACGATGCGGACGCGTCCATCCCAGCCCCCCAGAAGTGCGCGATACCCGTCGGGGCTGTATGCGACCGATTCGATCGGCCCTTCGGCCTTGAACGCTTGGACGCTTTGCTGGCAGAGGTGCCAGAGCCGGCCCGTCTCCCAGTTGCGGAACTCGCTCTTGCGGCACTCGGCCAGCAAGCGCTCGGCGTCGGAGAACGCATTGTCTTCGATTTTCGCCGCTGCCAGGCCGATCCGCGCCACGTAGGCTTCGTACTGCTCCGCACGTCTGGCCGCTTCGGCTTTTTTTCGGGCTTGTTCCTCGTCGCGGCGGGCGCGCTGCTCGGCGATTCTCCGCTCCTCGGCGATGTCTCTCGACCTGACCGCTTCGGCTTCGGCTTGCTCGGCTGCCCGCCGGGCCACGGCTTCATCGGCACGGGCGATCTCCGCCCGCTCGCGCGATCGCTCCGCCCGGTCGCGCTGTTTGCGAATCTCGAAATAGGCCGTCGTGACCACGGCGAAAATGAGCACAATCAGGGCCAGGGCGATGCGTTTTGCGTTCCTTAGCCGGCGGATGCGGGCTTCGCGCTCGCGTTTGCCGGCTTGCACTTCCCGCAACAGGTCGGCGTGCTCCGGATCGCCGGCATCGAGCAACGAGGCCGCCAGGTCGAAATCCTCGCGGGCTTTGGCGCACGTGGCGTAAGCGATCTTCGTCGTGGAGACTTCCGCCGCCGCTGAGCGATTGCCGTCCCAGAGGGCCAATGCCTCCTGGCAGCCAAACAGCGCCCGGGCGTAGTCCTGATAATCGCCCGTCTCCTTGGCCCTGGCGAGTTGCTCTCGCGCGTGGTTGAGTAGGGCGATGCTTTCGGAATGGGATTGATAGTCTTGGATCGCCTTCTGAAAGGCTGGGACGCTCTCATAGCGGTCCTTCGGCTCGGTTTGCATCGCCTTCAAGGCGATTTCGAGCAACTCACCGGACTGATCGGTCGGCTCGATGACGTTTTTCGCCGCGGCATGAAGGCACTCGATGGGCGTTCTGCCGGCATGGGGCGTCTTGCCGATGACGATCTCGTAGAGGATGGCGCCGAGCAGGTAGATGTCGGCGGCGGGCCCGATCCGCTCCATCGGTCCGAGCACCAGTTCAGGCGCCATGTAGGCCGGCGTGCCTCCCATGGTGGTTTTCGACGAACACGCGCGGCCTTCGGAATCGATGGTGAACCGCACCGCCAGCCCCCAGTCCATCACGAGGACCTCGCCAAAGCTGCCGAGCATGATGTTTTCCGGTTTCAGATCGCGGTGGACCACGCCGTTGGCGTGGGCGAAGGCGATCGCGTCAGCCACTTTCATGAGAATCGCCAGGTTCTCGGCCAGCGACTTCTCGGGCAAGGCATCGTCCCAGGGCGTTCCTTGGACGCATTTCATTGCGTAGAACAATGCCCCGTCTTCATTCGTTCCCAAATCATAGACGGGCACGATATTGGGATGGTCCAGGTCTCCGGTGGTAACGGCCTCGGCGACGAACTCGTGTTGCTTGCCTTTGCCCTTGGCCCCGGGGCGCAGCATTTTGACCGCGACCCGGCGATTGAAGGACGCCTGGCGCGCCGCGTAGACGACACCCATGCCCCCTTGCCCGATCTCGTTGAGCAACTCGTAGTCGGCGGCTTTCGCCGTCGGAGCATCGTGCGAGGCCGCCACGCTCCGCGACTTGATCAGAACGGTTCCGGCGCCGAGAGTCGTGGTGGAATCGATCTTGATGGTTGCTTGCGGCCTGCTTCCCGGGGCAAGCTTGCTGCCCCAAACCTCGAGAATTCGATTTGGATCGGCCGCGGTCGCGCCCGGCGGAACCTGGGCGTGGGTGCTGCCGGGCGCCAAATCGATCGTGCCCCGCGCCCCCAGGTCGGCGCCGGCGCCAGCGCCAGCCGCCGGCGCCTGGCCGGCGCCTGCGGGGAGCTGGCCGCCAACGGCCTCCGCCCCCACGTCGATCGTTCCTTCCGCTTCTGAATCGAAGCCGGCGCCGCCCGGCGGAAACCGGCTGGAATCGAAGGCCGCGGTTTGCAGGTTCAAATTCTGGTCGGTGTCGCGAATCTTGGGAATGGCACCCGAAAGGCCCCCTTCCCCAGCCAGGTTTACGGTCGCTGCCGTGTCCTCCGGACCCCCATCCTGCGGCATCTCTTGGCCTTCGAGATCGACCGTCTCCGAATCGCGATTCGACGGCGACTGGTCGGCCCTCCAGCCGATCCGCTCGCCGCACGCCGGGCAAACGCCGGCGAGGATCGCCGCATCCGTCAGTTGGGCGTGGCACGCAGGACAGGTACTCATGAAATCTCTGATAACAAACGGCTTTTGACGCGGGCGTAGCGCGATATTCAACCCTTCTTGGGTGGACGCCATAGAGCGG
>JAMOAF010001135.1 GCA_023621895.1 Planctomycetota bacterium | reverse complement strand
CGGACATTTCTAATTTGCGTTGACACCTCGCTTGCCGCAGTCAACGCCAATTGGAGGTTCTCAGCGCGCTGTGCCCGGCAGCCCGAGACCATGATGAGCTTTTCATGCCCTTTCTCAGACCCAAAGAGGGAGTCCATGGCGGCGCGCGCGTCACCCGCCGCTATCAACAAGAGAGTCAGCGCCAAGCGCCTGTGGATAGCCAATCCTTGGCGCTGTTCCTTTCCGGGGCCGGATACGGGATGCGCTTCACGCGCGGGCGCGCGGTTTTCAGGCCGCCTATTTGCTCTTGGCCGAGAGGTACTGGTGGATGGCGCGTGCGGCTCTCTTCCCCGCGCCCATGGCCTCGATGACGGTAGCGGAGCCGGTGACGATGTCGCCGCCGGCGTAGACGCCCGGCATGCTGGTGGCGCCGGTCTCGGGGTCGGCGACGATGTTGCCCCACTTGTTAAGTTCGAGGCCCACGGTGTTTGCGGTGAGCAACGGGTTGGCGACGGTGCCGAGCGCGGGGATGACCATGTCGGCTTCGACCACGAATTCGCTACCGGGGATGGTGATGGGGCGGCGGCGGCCGGAGGCGTCGGGTTCGCCGAGCTCCATCCGGATGCATTCCATGCCCGTGACGTGGCCTTTCTCATCGCCGACGACGCGGACCGGGCTGGTGAGGAACTTGAAAATGACCCCTTCGAGCTTGGCGTTTTCGAACTCCTCGGCGCGGGCCGGCACCTCTTTCTCGGAACGGCGGTAGACGACGGTGACCTTTTTCGCTCCGAGGCGCAGGGCGGTCCGGGCCGCGTCCATGGCCACGTTGCCGGCGCCGATCACGGCCACGCGCTCGCCGACCAGGACCGGCGTGTCGTAGTCTTCGCGGTAGGCTTTCATCAAGTTGACGCGCGTGAGGAACTCGTTTGCGGAGAACACGCCGACGAGGTTCTCGCCGGGGATATTGAGGAACATGGGGGCTCCGGCGCCGACGGCGATGAAGACGGCTTCGTATCCTGTGTCAAACAGTTCCCTGATGGTGTGGACCTTGCCGATGATCATGTTGAGCTGGACATCGACGCCGAGGCTCTTGACGTACTCGACTTCGCGGTCGACGATAGCCTTGGGCAGGCGGAACTCGGGGATGCCGTAGCGCAGCACGCCGCCCGTGTCGTGGAAAGCCTCGAAAACGGTGACGCGGTAGCCCATTTTGGCCAGGTCGCCGGCGCAGGTGAGCCCGCCGGGGCCGCTGCCGATGACGGCGACTCTGCGGCCGTTGGGCGTGGCGTCCGGGGCGGCGGGGGCGGCGGGGGCGGCCGCGGCGTCCGCTCCATGTTGCGCTTCCCAGTCGGCGGCGAACCGTTCCAGGCGTCCGACGCTGACGGGGTGAGATTTCCTTGCGAGAACGCAGGTCTTCTCGCACTGGTTTTCCTGGGGGCAGACGCGACCGCATATGGCCGGCAGGTTGTTCTTCTCTTTGAGGAGCCGGGCGGCGGCGGCAAAATCGCGTTCCTGGATTGCTTTGATGAATTTGGGGATGTCGACCTCGACCGGGCATCCGCGCACACAGGACGGGCGGGCGCAAACCAGACAGCGGGACGCCTCGGCCAGGGCCTGCTCCTCGGTAAGGCCGTCGTTGACCTCTTCGAAAGAGGCG
Organism: Planctomycetota bacterium; assembly: GCA_023621895.1. Lineage (GTDB taxonomy): Bacteria > Planctomycetota > Planctomycetia > Pirellulales > Thermoguttaceae > JAAYCB01. The sequence continues at coordinate 1,932 of JAMOAF010001135.1, read as the reverse complement.
CGGCGCTTGAGCATGTTGTGCATGATGCCGGCGACGAAATCGAGGGCGTCTCGTTCGAAATCCTGGCGGGTCAACACAGGGGCGGCCAGGATTGCGGCGGCCGGGGTTTCAGCGACCTTGCGCGCAGCGGTCTCCAAGCGGCATTCGTGGCCGGGTTCGGGAGCGGCCGCGGGCGTCTCCACGGCCTGGCGCTCGAGCGACCGGTAGGCTCCCTGGCGGGCCATCAACTCGGCGAAATCCACGAGCGCGCCGTCGAACTCGGGGCCGTCTACGCAGGCGTTGTTTCTTGCAGCATTCGGTCACGGCCCGCATGTGGGGCACGGGGCCAATGGCGACCACCTCGTCAAACTTTTCGCCTTTCTGGATAAGGTCTTCGAGGATCTGCGTGGCGAACCCGTGGAACCCGTAGGAGCCGTCGTCGGTGCCGTAGTAGACCTCGTCGCTGACGGCGGCCATCTTGTCTTGCCAGAACAGGAGATTGCGGGACCGCGCCCCGATGATGCTGATCACCCGGTCGCCGGCTTCGTGGTAGGCCTTGGTCTGGGGGTACATGGGAGCGACGCCGAGCCCGCCCGCCACGCAGCAGATCGTGTGGCCGCCGCCGTTGATCTCGCGATTCTTCCCGAGGGGGCCGACCACATCGGAGTAGCTCTCCCCCTCATGGAAGGCGCCGAGCTTCACGGTGCCTTGGCCCACTTCCTGAAGGACGAGGGTGATGGTTCCGGCGGCGGTGTCGCTGTCGGCGATAGTCAGGGGCAGCCGCTCGCCGTACTCGTCGCCTCGCACCAGGACGAAGTTGCCCGGTTTGGCGGCGCGTGCGATCAATGGCGCCTCGACGACAAACTCTTTGACCTTGTCAGCCAGCTCGACCTTCTTCACGATGCGAAACATTCGAGAGGCTCCTTGCTCCGGCTTTCCCGTGACGGGGCTTCTACTCATTATGCCTGATGGCTCCCGGATCTTGCCTGGACTGGACGCCCCGGCCGCGCGGACACGCGAGCCGCCTTGTGGAGCGGAGAGGTGTGCAGCCCCGAAGCCCGTGACGCCATAGGGCCGGTTGGATCGCCGGCGCCTTCCAGGGACAGGCCGGAACCGCCCCATCCGCTGGACTCCGGGGCAAAAAACCGGACCTGTATTATAGGCTCTGCGGAGGGCGAATTTCAAGAATATCCCTCTGTCCTGATCTGGGAATACGATGCGGTGCAAGGAGTTACAGCGGGACTGCCGCTTTGACAGGCCGGGGCGCAGGAGTATAATGGGGGGAGGAGAGCGGAGTCTCCGTGATCGTGGCCGACTATACCATTTTGTGGGGCGGGGCCCGTGCATTCTGGGAACGCTGGGGTTTCGAACCTTGGCGCGCACAGGGCATGGAGGGGTTGCGCCGCCGCTTGGTTTTCCGTAAGGATTCGCTGCTGGGCGAGGTGGCGCGGTATTACGCGGACGACCATATCGTGCTGAAACACGGGGGCGCGCGTGACCGCGAGGCGGTGGTCCGGGGATGGCCGGCGTGCGCCGATGTGATGGTCCAGCGGTTCGTGTTTGTAGACCGGGAGCGGCCGCGGGCCGTGCGGCGCTCGTACTGGCTTGGATTCCGGGGCTATCTCGAAGTGTACGGCCACACGCCGGACGAGCCGGGCGACAAACATGCCCGTGACCTTACGGCCCTGATCGATAAAGCGTGGGGAATCGTGCGGCAGGCGGACGCCGGCCATCTCTAGCGGCCGGACCACGGCAGGAAAGGGTTCAACAATGCTTGCGACGATGCTGATCGTGGCGGTGGTGTTTTTCGCGGCGGCTTACGTGCTCTACGGGCGTTACATGAGCCGGGTGTATGAGCTGGACAATGCCCGGAAAACGCCTTCGGAAACGATGTATGACGGGATCGACTATTGCCCGGCGCACCCATGTGTGCTGATGGGCCATCACTTCGCG
>JAMOAF010000863.1 GCA_023621895.1 Planctomycetota bacterium | reverse complement strand
CAGGTCGAGAGGCTTAAGCACGTAATCCATTGCGCCTTTCTTCATTGCCTCGATCGCCGTATCGCTGCTGCTGTCGCCCGTGATGAAAATGATCGGCAACCTCCCGTCCAAGCGGTGCAGCTCTCCGAACGCCTCCAGACCGGAGATGTCGGGCAGCATGATGTCGAGCAGGCAGGCGTCGATCTGCGCCGCGCGCCGCTTGAGTATTTCCAAGCCTTCCGCGGCGCTGGCCGCCGGCAAGACCTCGATGCCGGAGTCGGCAAGCGCGCGGGAAATCATGTGGACAATCGACCGATCGTCGTCGACGACGAGGACTGCCGGCTGCGGAGGCGAGTGCGGCGGGAAATCCGGCGTTTCACGGAGTTCGGGCATCTGTTGGCACCTGCCTGCTTGTCGGCGGCACGCGATAGGGCACGAGGATTTGATCCAGGCTGCTGAGCCGGGACTCGAGTTCGACGATGGCCTGGTCGGCGTCATCAAGGCATCCCGATGCGCCAATCTGCTCCAGGCGCCCGGCGGTCTCCACGGCACGCGGCGCGCCGAAGTTCGATGCCAGGCCCTTGAGGCTGTGGGCGGCGCGCCGCAGACCCGGGGCGTCTCGGGCGGCGGCGGCTTCGCGGATCGCGCGCAGCAGGCCTGGCTTGTCTTCGTCGAACAGCCGGACCACGTCGCGGAACATGTCCGGATCACCGCCGAGCCGCTTCAGCGCGCCCTCATAGTCGATCCGGTCCTGGGGGTCTCCACTCCAGGCCAATTCGCTCACGGCGCCGCCCGCCGTCCGCCGATCCGCTGCTGCCGCGGCCTGCGCCTCGGCCGGGCGGCCTTCGATCGGGCCGCTCTCCGTTTCGGGTGAAGGAGGGTTCGGCCCCCGAGCGGCGTTCTCCACGGTCCGGATCAGATCGCCGATGTCGAGCGGCTTGGCTAGATAGGCGTCCATGCCGGCCTCCGCGCACCGCTGGCGGTCGGCCTGGAGTGCGTGAGCAGTCAATGCGACGATAGGAATCCGCCGGCCGCCGCCCCGCTCGCGATGGCGGATCGCGGACGCCGCCTGGCACCCGTCCATGACAGGCATGGCGACATCCATCAGCACGACGTCGAACCGAGTCTGTTCCAGCATCGCCAGTGCCTCCTTGCCGTTTCCGGCCACGGCGACGCGGTGGCCGCGCCGATTCAGCGCGTCGGCGACCACCTGCTGGTTCGCCGGCGTATCTTCAGCAAGCAGGATCGACAGGGGCCGGCAGGTTCGCGCCGAGAACGGCGGCTCAAGCCCTTCTGCCCGGGCGGAAGACGCGATGCCGAGCGCGGCGGTCACCGCTTCCAGAACGCGGCGCGCGGAGCAGGGCTTTTCGAGATGCACGGCGCGCGATAGACCGTCGCCAGGAGCGGCGTTGCCGGTCGCCCGCACTCTCCCCGGGTTATCCATGACGATCAGCGCCGGCGCCTGCTTGCAGACCGCGGCGATCCGCTCGGCGAGGATTGCCGCGTCGGCGCCGAGCGCGCTGGCATCGGCAATCAGCAAGGGGTAGTGCCGCTCTTCCATCTCCGCCCGATAGAGCTTTCCCAGGGCGTGGTCAAAATCGATCGCGGCATCGGCCTGCATCGACCATCGCCGGAGCATTTGTGCCAAGAGCTGCCGGCACGTGGCGTTGCCGTCGACGACCAGCACCGGCACCCCTTCGAGCGGCTCGGCGGCCCGGAGTTCCTCCTCGCGCGACTCGTCCTCCTCGACCTCGAAAGGTAGCGAGAACCAGAAGCGACTGCCTTTATCCGGTTCGCTGGCGACCTTCAATTCACCGCCCATCCGCCGAACCAACTCGCTGGCGATCGACAGGCCCAGTCCGGCGCCGCCGTGCTCCCGGGTGGTGGTTGCGTCGGACTGGATGAAGGGTTCGAAGATCCTCCGTTGCTCGTGCGGTGAAATTCCCATCCCGGTGTCGATCACCGAGAATCGCACGTGCACGGCGCCGGCCGCTCGACCCGCGCAGTCCACGGAGACGACAACCTCGCCCTCGTCGGTGAACTTGACGGCGTTCATGACCAGGTTCGTGAGAACTTGCCGGAGGCGCCCGGCGTCGCCGACGATCCGGTCCGGCGTCTCGTCGGCCACGTCACAGACCAGCTCGAGCCGTTTTTCAAACGCTTGCACCGCCAGCGGGCGGATTGTCCCGTCGAGCAGATCCCGCAGGGAAAACGGTTCCGGCTGGATCGCCAGCTTGCCGGCGTCGAGCTTTGACAGATCGAGCAGGTCGTTCAGCAGCGTGAGCAGGGAATCGGCCGACGCCTTGGCTGTCGCCAGCCACTGGCGAACTCGGGGAGTCAAGTCGTCGCTGAGCGCCAGTTGGAGCATTCCAAGGATTGCATTCATCGGCGTGCGCAGCTCGTGGCTCATGTTCGCCAGGAACCGGCTCTGCTGCCGGCTGGCCGTTTCCGCCTTCTCGCGCGCCTGTTTCATCTCCTGCTCGGCCTTTTTCCGCTCGGTCACGTCGCGGGCCACCGACGACAGGCCGATGATTCTCCCCTCGGCGTCCCGGATCGGCGACATGCTCAGAGAGATGTCGATCAGCCTGCCATCCTTCCGCCGGCGCCGGGTCTCGTAATGTTCGATGTGTTCGCCCTGGGTAACCCGCCGCATGATTTCCGCGAAGTCGTCGTGGCGGTCGCCGGGGGCGAGCATCGCGATCGACTGGCCGAGCGCCTCCTCGGCGGTGTATCCGTAGATTCTTTCGGCGCCGCCGTTCCAACTGAGAATCCGGCCGTCGAGCGATTTCGACAGAATTGCATCATCCGACGACTGCACGATTGCCGCCAGGCGAGCGTTCTGCTCCTCGAACTCCTTTCTTTCCGTGATGTCCAGGCAGACGCCAACCAGGCGGCGATGCTGGCTCTCGGCGTCGGCGTGCATCGCCCCGCGGCCTTCAAGCCACCCGACGGTGCCGTCGGGCCTGATCGTGCGGTACTCGACGCGGTACTCTTCCTCCGCGTCGCAAGCCCGCTGGATCGCCGCACGGACCTGTTCGCGGTCATCGGGGTGCACGGCCCGTTCCGCCGCTGCGGTCGTGCCCTCGAACGTGCCCGGCTCCAGGTGGTGGAGTCGCTCCAGCTCGGGCGACCAGGCGACTCGTCCGGTGTCGATGTCCCAGTCCCACGTGCCCATCCGGCCGCCCACGAGCGCCATCCGCAGCCGCTCCTCGCCCTGGCGAAGGCTCAATTCCGCCTTCCGCCGCTCGAACAGCCGGCCAAGCTGCTGGCCGATATTCCTGGCCAGGGCCATGAAGTCGACGTCGGCGGAAATCGGCCGCTCCGAGAAGAACTCGAGCACGGCCGCGACTTTTCCACCGACCGTCACGGGGAGTGCAAACGCACCTATCACGCCCAGCCGCTCCGGTTCCGTGAGCCACGCGTAGTCGGGTGATTGGGCAACGTCGGCAACGGCGATCGGTTCACCCGTCAGCCAGACGCGCCCGGGCCCCCCTTGGCCCTGGGCGAAACGCACGCCGCGGACGGCGGCGCGAAGGAGACCGAATCCGGCCGTCTCGTCCGGGTGCCATACTTCGCTGGCCACCAGGTGCTGCCCCGCCGCGTCGCGGAGATAAACGTGACCGACGGGCCAGCCAAGAATGTCGCAGAGTGTTTTCAAGCTGTCCTGGAGCGCGTCGCGGAACGACAACTGCGAGGCCGAGAGGGCGATCGCCTGGTGGAGGAGGCGCGTTTCCTGGAGCTGCTTCCGCCGGCGTTGCTGCAAGCGGTTCCAGGAATCGGCCATGTAGGCCGAGCCCCAGATCGTGCCAAGGTCGAGACCGCAATTGGCCAGCCCGTTCCACCACGCCGTTTGCCCCGCGCCGGGAGAAACCGCCATCGCGGCAATCACCAGCGCGCTGCAAATTCCCGCGGTCGCGAAGACCGCCCGGTCATGCTCAATGGCCACGGAGGAGAGGACGGCGGCCAGGTACAGCGCCCCTGCTGAAATTCCCCACGGGGTCAGGCAGTCGAAGACGAACACTGCCGCAACGATCATCGCCGTGCGGACCACCGGAATCGACGACACGCGCGTCAACTCGGTAGTCGCTGTTGAGCCTGCCTGAACCGCCGCCGCCGCGGAACGCCGCAAGAGGCCGGCGACAAGGTCCGGCCAACCTCGGGGCTGATGGGGAGAAATCGATTGACGAACCACGGACGATTTCAATGCTAGCGAATGCCCTGGGATCCCTGCTCGGCAAGATCGAGGGGGATTCAAGGCTCCATCGCAACAGAGGAATGTGCCGGCCCGCCCTTCCACGGAGATTGTAGGTTCCGGGACCGCGGAGTCAACGGACCATTCTTCGGCAGAACGGGATTGGACCCTGCCCGAGATAGGCTAGAGACCCATCCGGCGAAGTGCGGCGGGGCTGGAGACCCGCGGCGGCATAAAGGCGGGGTCTCTCGTCCCGTGGACCGCGGTGTCGTGGGGTGTCCCGCTCACTCATGGGGTCGCGGCCAGATGGCGCTGACGGTGGCGACGACAATGAACAGCCCAAGGAATACCAGGACGGAGGTTCGGGCAAGCCAATAGGCTTCCCCCGACAGGCCGGTGAATGCAACCAGTCCCGAGAGAATCGCCAGAACAACAGACAACACGGCTAGACGAGACATTTCCCCGAACGGCATAAATCTTAAGAGTAGCGGCGGGTTGGCGCGGATTCCGCCGACCGGCGGTCAGGACACTCCGTCAAACCGATGAGCCAGGGCGTCCGCGCCCGGTGGTCATGAACCGCGCGCCTCGATTCGCAAATTGCATGCCGTCGAATCGGCGCTGGTTGCTGCTTGGGGCCACCGTTTGCTTTGGCCTGCCGAGGGAGCGCGGCTGGTCGCGGCGGGGCCACGTTGGCTGTCCGGCAACCAGCCGTGTCGCCGGCGGTCTGGGTTCCCCTGCCGCGCGGCCGAGCCGGTTGCCCTCGAGATCGGCGCCCAGGCGGCCTGAAACGCTTGGGCAATCCGCCCGGTCACCTCTCTGGTTCGGTGAATGTGCACCGCGATGGGCGTGACCGCCACCCACAGCGTGTCGCCATCGCGGAGCGGTGTCTCGCCAACAGCAAGATGATTGTTGACGCCGGTGCCGTTGCTGCTTTGCAGGTCCCGGACGTACACCCGGCCCTGGCGGACCGCGAGCATGCAGTGATGCCGGCTGACGAGGGAGCTTTCGAGCCGCAGATCGCAGTCTTCGGCGCGGCCGATCAAGAACTCGGGCGACTCGACGGCGACGGTGCGAGGCTTCGATCCACAAACGTTGAGGCTGACTTGCATGGGATGGACTCCTGCGAGATGGTAATTCGTGAACTCGGCATTCGTTTGGAGTCGGCCAATCGCCTTCCAGTGCAAGAATGGTGCCAATCGGTCCTTTGCCGGAATTTGGCGCGATCCAAACGCCGCCGGGGGCCGATCAGATCACCGTGGCGTCAGGGTGATCGAGCCGCAGGAGCATTGTCAGATAGTCGCGGAGATTTCGCGTCAGGAGAAAATGCTCGCGTATGAACGCGTGGCCGGTGTGTCCCATGCGTTGCCGCTTGTCGGCATACCGCATCAAGTAGCGGATGCGGTATGCGGCCCCTGCCGCGGAATGAACCAGGAATCCCGTGTGGTAGTCATGCACCTGGAGCGTGATCCCGCCGCAAGCACCGCCGATCACCGGCTTGCCCTTCCAGAGTGCTTCGGTGACCGTCAGCCCGAAACCTTCCTTGAGCGACTTCTGGAGAACCACGGTCGCCGATCGCTGTAGGGCGTTGATGGTGCGGTGGGAATCGGGTGGAAGCAGTAAGACTTTCAGATTAGCGTCGTCGCCAGCGCGATCCAGCACTTCACGCAGAACCTCGGCGCCTTCCGGATCGTCGTCCGCCGGCCCCCCGGCCAAAGCCAGCTGCATTTCCGGGTAATACGGATGCAGCAGCCGGTACGCCTCGATCACGCCCAGCGGGTCTTTGAACCGGTCGAACCGCGACACTTGCAGCAACAGAGGACGTATCGGGTCGATGCCGAGGCGTGCCAGGACGTCCAGGCGTTCTGTTTCGGGGATCGCGCAATTCTTGTCCGATAGTGGATCGATCGAGGGAAAGATCAGGAACATCGGGCATGCCAGCGGCCGGGCGAAGGCCGGCATCGAGAAGACCGCCGCATCGTAGCGGGAGATTGCCGCCTCCAGGTATTTCCAGACGGAGCGGTCCGGGCGCGAAGCGTCGATGTGGCAGCGCCAGATCCATCGGCGGACCTGCCCCGGCGGCGTAAACAGCGGGAGGTAGATCGGCTGCGGGTCGTGGACAATGACGATGTCGGACGCCAGGTTGAGCCGTTGCGCGTTTTCCCGATTGACCTGGTAATGCAGGTCGAAGTCGCTCTTTCTCAGCGACACCGGCAGGCCCTGCAATCCGTTGTGGAATGCCTTCGTAACACGGTAGAACTCCGGCGGTCCGGTGATGACTTCCCAGCGCGCGCTGATTCCGAGCTCCTCCATGAGGGGAATCATCCATCCCAAAATCTCCGCGACGCCGCCCCCGGACCGCGTCGAGTTGACGTGCACAATCCTCTTCCCGGCCAATCGCTGAGCGAGGCGGCGGAGCCGCTCGACTTCCTGATGACCGACGATCTCTTCATAGCGGTCGAGCAATCTCATGGGGCGATCCTCGCGACGGGAGGCGCTTCGGCGACGTACTGCCGGAAGGCTTCGGTGAGCGAGTCCCGGAGCTGGCTCAGGCTCAGGAAATAGAAATCGATTCCCCGCAACCTCGCTACGAGCGACTCCTCAGCGCCGGATTGTTCCAGCCACTGCGAGAAATCGTCCGTTCGCCCAGTGGTCCGTCGTCGAGCGTCGTGCACGTGAAAGAACAGCGACCGAGGCGACATGTGTCCGATGGCTTCGACGAGCGCCGCCGGCGTGAAGATCCGCTCGCCCGTGTCATAAGCGATCAGGTAGGATTCGATCAGGTGCAGCTCCAGGCCGGGTCGGCACCAGGGCACATGATCGAGGCCCCACAACCGATCCTCAAGCACGTTGACGATCGCCGCCCGCAGCGCGGTTGTTGACGATTGCCGATACGGGTCCACCAGCGCCAGTTGCTCGCCCAGAACGTTATCCCCCAAAACTGTCCAACACCAGCGGGCCAGATCGTTGGGAAACTCGTGCAACTCGAAATGATCTTCCAGGGCGCAGCGCATCATGTGGTGCTCCACGACCGTTTCCGGCGCTGCGCGGATCGCTTCCAGCAGTTCCCGCAGATTGGAGCAGGACCGCCCCGTAGCGCAGCGGACCAGGCTGCAATCCATCACGCAAAAAGGCTCTGTAACATCCATCGGCACGTATCCTTCCTGGCGCCCGCACGTTGACTTGCTGAATTATATCCCCGCGGCAATAGGCCAGCTCGAAGCGAGCCTTGACGGAGCCGTTGGAGGCACGATACTTCTTTTGGAGGCTGAAAAGAAGCACCGCGGCGTCATGAATTCCGTACCGTTGGACGCCAGTTCGCCCCAGGAAGACAACAGAGGGTGACGGAATGCAGCAGACCTGCCCGCATCTTCCCCAAGGGGCGTTACGGCAGCCGGACGAGAGCGTCGTCTGGCGCGTCTGGGCTCCGCTGTCCAGGACGGTGTCGTTGGTTGCATTCCCGGGTGATGTCCGGCGAGAAACTGCCATGGATCCGGAGGGCGACGGCTACTTCACTTGCCGGCATTCGAAAGTGGCTGAAGGATTGCGGTACACGCTGAAGCTGGTTGATGGCCGCCAATATCCCGATCCCGCCTCGCGCTGGCAGCCGGACGGCGTCCACGGGCCGTCGGCGGTGTTTTCGCCGGCGTATTGTCGCTGGTCGGACGCGTCCTGGCGCGGCGTCGCCCGCGACGAGTTGGCGATCTATGAATTGCACGTGGGCACCTTCACCCCAGAGGGCACGTTCGCTGCGATCACTGCCCGGCTGCCCCAACTGCTCTCGCTCGGCGTGACGGCGGTTGAGTTGATGCCGGTGGCCCAGTTCGCGGGCGAGCGCAACTGGGGCTACGATGGCGTTTATCCCTACGCCGTGCAGAACAGCTACGGCGGGCCGCGGGCTTTGCAGCGGCTCATCAACGCCGCCCACGAGGTTGGTTTGGCGGTGATTCTGGACGTCGTCTACAACCATTTCGGCCCCGAAGGGAACTATTCCGGCAACTACGGACCCTATTGCACGGACCGCTATCGGACTCCATGGGGAATGGCTGTCAATTACGACGGGCCGGAAAGCGATGCGGTGCGGCAGTTCGTGATCGACAACGCGCTCATGTGGGTGCGCGATTTCCACGCGGACGGCCTGCGGATCGATGCGGTGCAGGCAATCTACGACCTCGGCCCGCGCCACATCCTTGCGGAGATTCAAGCTGCGGTGCAGGCGGAAGCCGAGCGTTCCGGCCGTCTCGTGCACGTGATCGCGGAGAGCAACCAGAACGACGTCCGGTTGATCCGCCCGCCGGCGCGCGGCGGCTTTGGACTGGACGGCGTTTGGAGTGACGATTTCCATCATAGCGTTCACGCGCTGCTCAGCGGCGAGCGCCGCGGCTATTACGTGGATTTCGGCGAGCCGGCGCATCTGGCCAAAGCCCTGAACGACGTGTTTGTATACGATGGCTGTTACAGCCGTTTTCACCGCCGCCGCCACGGCACCCGCGCAGGGGCGGCTGACCGCAGCCGATTCGTGGTCTGCGTGCAGAACCACGATCAAGTGGGAAATCGCGCCCGGGGCGATCGCCTCACCACGCTCCTTTCTCCCGGCGGGCGACGTCTGGCGTGTGGTTTGTTGTTGTTGTCGCCGTGCGTGCCGCTGTTGTTCATGGGCGAGGAATACGGGGAAACGAGGCCCTTTCCCTTCTTCTGCTCGTTCGACGATCCTGTTGTCGTTGAAGCAGTGCGGCGGGGAAGGCGAGAAGAATTCGTCGCCGCGGCGTTGCCGCCGGACAGGCCGCTACCCGATCCTCAGGATCCCGAGTGCTTCCTGGCCGCCACGCTGGAGTGGGCCTGGCCGGAAGACTCGCCGCAGGCGGGACTCCGCCGGCTGTATCAAGATCTGCTGGCCGCTCGCCGCCGCTGGCCGTCGCTGCGGGACCGACGGCGGACCGCCGCCCGGCTATTGAGGGCGCCGGACCCGGCGAATCGGGGCGGCGAGCCGGCACTCTTGCTCCTCCAGCGAGGTGGAGACGATGGATTGCGGGCCGTGGCAAACCTCACGCAGCAGAGCGTGCCGAGAGCCTCGGTGAAGCTTGCCGCCGGCGAAATCCTTCTGAGCACGGAAGATGCCCGTTACGGCGGCAGCCGCCCGCAAGATTGCGGATGGGAAGAGATTCTCGCCCATGAACTGCTGGTCTTCGAGGCTGGAGGGCGGCAATGAATGCTTCCAGTGCGTGGGCAGCATCGGTTGCTCGCCTGGTCGCGGAGGAGCTGGGCGGCCGCCGTTGTCGTCCCACGGCGGCCTACCGCTTGCAGTTCGCCCAAGGGGAGATGACGTTCCGCGACGCGGCGGCGATCGTTCCCTACCTGGATGAATTGGGCGTTAGCCATATCTATGCTTCGCCCTATTTGAAAGCCCGTTCACAGAGTCTCCATGGTTACACGATCGTCGATTACGCGCAATTGAATCCTGAACTGGGCGGCGAGAATGGTTACCGGGCAATGGTCGACGCCTTGCAGAGTCGATCGATGGGCCAGATTCTCGACATGGTGCCCAATCATATGAGTGCGACTCCCACCGAAAACCTCTGGTGGAACGACGTCCTCGAGGA
>JAMOAF010000236.1 GCA_023621895.1 Planctomycetota bacterium | reverse complement strand
CATCGCGGTGTGCCAGCTTTCCGAAATAGCCTGATCGGGGCCGCGCTCGCAGCGACTCACACGAACGGAAACGCCGCTACGCGCAATCCTCGCCAGATCCTAGTGAAAACGGAGATCGAATCCTGCCCAAGCATTGGCCGAGCCAGGCCGCGTCCCCATTACCTCTCCTCCGAGTAACCGATCGACTCGCGAACCTCGCTGCAAATATCCCGCAATTCGCGCAACGAAACGTCATCGAGCCGTTTGCCTCGCTCGTCGAGCTTCTCGTTAATTTTGACGGCCGTCTCCTGCATGACCGCATGCGTCTCTTGGCTACCTCCGACGAGCGTAAAGTTCTCGCCACGAGTCATCCGCACGTGTCCGTCATCGTTGTCAAATCCCACTCCAAGTAGAGCCGCGGATCTCTTCGGCCGTCGAGCTGCTCTCACTACTTACCCCTCTGATTATTTCGCTGATAACGGGCCGACAGCAATTCTCCTGCCTGCTTGAATACCCCTAAGGAGTGGGGTAGCGCCAGAGCCAGACACCCGGCCATGCCCGGCCGACCACTGTCGATTCCCAGTTTACTTCTTCGGCGATTGCGAACCACTATCCCCATCTTTCGGTTTTTCAGAACCATCGGGGGGTGCGTCGGGTTCGAGCGTCGTCGCCCGGCGGAGTGGCAGCATCCCCAGGACCGTGCCGCTCGAGTCTTCCTTTCCGAGCCAGTCACTCAGGTCCAAATTGCCCGCTCCGCTCAAGCCGCCTGCCTCGTCGGGCCGGTCCGACGATTGCGGCGCACCACTGGTTCCTTGCGCGGGCGATACATCGATGTCGAACTCGAGCTGGCCGACACGCAGGCGGTCTCCCTGCTTCAAGACCTGCTCGCCCATGACCTGCCTGCCGTTGACAAACGTCCCGTTCTTGCTGCTCGAGTCGCGCACGATCACAAACGAGTCCTTCACGAGAATCGTACAGTGATACCGGCTGATGACGTCGCTGCGCGGCCGCAAATGGCAATCGTCGGCGCGGCCGATCAAGAACTCCGCTCCCGTGATCGGAATCACGTGCCCGATGTTTCGTCCGTTGGCCACGACCAGTCTGACGTCCATTGCTCCGCAACGTTCAAACAGAGAATCTTGACGGTAGGAATACGGATGATTGCGTCACTGACCCCAAGTTTCCTCTGCCCCATGGCCCGCGTCGACGTGCAAAACCTCCCGCGCCAACTGTCTACTCAACTCCGGAAGTCCCAATACCATTCTATGAAAATGGGGACCTCAAACAACCAGGGAGAAGTCCGGGGGGAAGACTCGCGGTACAAGCCTGCCAGGCCCCCCTGAAAGCAGTATCTGCCCACTTGGTGGAAGCCTCCCGCGGAGCTCTGCACGGCCAACCGGCACCCGCATGAAAGCCGGAAGCACCGTGGCGCGCATCGTCCAACTGCTGTTGATCGTACCAGCCGGACCGCCTCTCGTCAAAACTAATCTCAACGGTCTTGCGATGTTTTGCCGCCGCGCCGCTTTTTCCCCCAAGTCCATTGGGGGGACGCGTACTTCTCCGCGGTGATCCGAGCCACCTCGATCCGCTCCTCGCCGCTCAAGGGTTCGTTCCGCCATCTCAGACCCAAGCCCTCGGCGAGGCACTGCTGCCAGGTGTCGATCAACTCCTGGACCGGCCAGGCTCTCTGCGTCACCTCCTCCAGTCCGGGCAGTTCGGGGGCCGCCGGAGACCGCGCCACGAGGACGCTGCCATGCTGTAGGACAGCGCCGGCAAGACGGCGCTGGGCACTCCCGATGATCTTCGCCTCGCCAACGAGCAGGTCTCCTGCCGACCGGCGGTTGAAACAGAGAAACGGCGCCCTGCCGCCTGGCTTGACCTCTCCGAACGGGCGCGCGGTGACGCCGCGCGCGGCGAGCAGACCAATCAGCACTTGATGGACCGCGCCGTAGAGCCACAGCCGCCGCCGAGCCAACGGATGGGTGGCGGGCACCGTGAAGCTGTAAGTCAATTCCCGGTCGTGCAGAATCGCGCCTCCTCCGCTGGCCCGGCGCACCACGCGGCAGTCGCGACTCGGCGCGTGCGCCTCTCGATCGGAATACTCCTGAAAATATCCCAAGGACAGCGTCGGTTCGCTCCACTGGTAAAATCGCCAACAGCAGCAGCCGGATCGCACGGTCCAGCCGAGAAGATATTCATCAACCGCCATGTTCCATGCACCATCGCTGGGAGGATGAACGAGCAGGCGGCAGTCGGTGTTGGGAAAGCTGGACATGGACTGCGAACCTCTGCCGATCGGGCGTGCACCGCGCGTTTGCTGGTATCTTCGCTTCCGCCGGCCGCCAATCCGGCCCGGCGATTCACATGCTGGGAGCAGTCCACTTGAGGATCGATTGCCGCGCGGCGCGGACTTCGTCGGGGCGGCAGACGGCCGTTGTGTGGGGGGCGTCGTGCAGCAGGCCGGCGTCTTCCGCCACGATCCGCTGCAACGCCTCGGCGAAGCTGTCGAGGGTCGCCTTGCCCTCCGTCTCGGTCGGCTCGATCATCAAGGCCTCGCGGACAATCAGCGGGAAGTAGACGGTCGGCGCGTGGAATCCGTAGTCGAGCAGCCGCTTGGCCACGTCCATCGCCGTGACGCCGCGCTCGGCCTTCAGTTTCTGGGCCGAGGCGACGAACTCATGCATGCAGCGGTCTCCATGCGGGACCGGGAGGCAATCCTTTACCCGGCTGAGGAGATAGTTCGCGTTGAGCACGGCATTCTCCGCCACTCGGCGCAGTCCCTCCGGACCGTGCGTCCGCAGGTAGCAGTAAGTCCGCACGAGCACTCCCGTGTTTCCGAAAAAGCTCCGCACCCGGCCGATTGACTTGGGGCGGTCGAAGTCGAGGGTGTAGTGATCGCCCCGTTTCGCCACGAGCGGCGCCGGCAAGTAGGGCGCCAGCTTGCCGGCAACCGCGATCGGCCCCGCGCCGGGGCCGCCGCCGCCGTGCGGACCACTGAAAGTTTTGTGGGGATTGAAGTGCATCATGTCAGCGCCGAAGTCTCCGGGCCGGGCAATCCCCAGAATCGCGTTCATGTTGGCGCCGTCGAGATAGACCAGGCCGCCCGAAGCGTGCACCATCTCGGCGATCTCGCCGATCTGCCGATCGAACAGGCCCAGGGTGTTGGGATTGGTGATCATGAAGACCGCCGTCCGCTCGTCAAGCTTGGCGGCCAGGTCGCCGAGATCAACCAGTCCGGCGGCGGTGCTCTTGACCTCGAGCGTCCTGAATCCGGCCATCGCCGCACTCGCCGGATTCGTTCCGTGCGCTCCGTCGGGGATCAGCACCACGTCGCGGTTCTGTCCGGTGTCGCGGAGGAAAGCCGCGGCGACAAACAGGGCCGTCATTTCGCCGTGCGCGCCCGCGGCCGGTTGCAGGCTGACCGCGTCGAGCCCGGCAATCTCGCCGAGCATCTCCTGGAGCGAGTGAAGAAGCGCGAGCATGCCCTGGATCGTCTCGCTCCGCTGGTAGGGATGCAGCCCGGCCAGGCCCTCCAGCGAGGCCAGCGCTTCGTTTCGCTTCGGGTTGTACTTCATCGTGCAGGAGCCGAGCGGGTAGAAGTTTCCATCCACCGACATGTTCTGCGTCGAGAGATTGACGAAATGGCGGACCACGTCCGGCTCGGTCAGCTCCGGCAGGTCCGGCGGCCGGTCGGCCAGGGCGGACCGGGGGAGCAGCGACTCGACCGCCTCGGCGGGTACGTCGCACTCAGGCATTCGCACTGCGCGGCATCCGGGGCGCGATTGGGCAAAAAGAAGGTCCGCCGCTTGCTCGTTACGCATGGCGCATCGATCCCGTCAAGTAACCAGTTTGTTCGTTAATTTGCCTCGGATCATCCCAACACCGAGCGGATCAATTCGGCCATCCGGTCGATTTCCGCTTTCGTGCGTTTCTCGGTGACTGCCACGAGCACGCAATCAGCCAGTTCCGGATACCAGCACTCCAGCGGCGAGCCGGCCATGATCCGCTCGCCGGCGGCCGCATCGAGCAACTCATCCACGCTCCCCCGGGGGGCGCGGAGCACGAATTCCTTGAAGGTCGGGGCCGGGAAGGCCGCCTCCAGCAGGCCGCCCGCCGTCCAGCGATCGGCGGCGTAGCGGGCCTTTTTCAAGCACAGCTCGGCCGCCGAGCGCAGCCCGTGCGGCCCCATCGCCGCCAGGTAGACCGTCGCCCGAAGCGCCATCAACCCCTGGTTCGTGCAGATGTTGCTCGTGGCCTTTTCCCTGCGAATGTGCTGTTCGCGGGTTTGCAGCGTGAGGACCCAGCACCGGCGCCCGCGGCGATCGACCGTCTGTCCGGCAAGCCTTCCCGGCATCCGCCGGACGAATTTCTCGCGGCAGGCGAGGATTCCCAGGTAGGGCCCGCCGTAACTCAACGGGCAACCCAGCGCCTGCCCCTCGGCCACGGCGATGTCGGCCCCGTAATCGCCCGGCCGTTTCAGAACGCCCAGGCTCAGCGGGTCGAAGGCGACGATCAGCAGGGCGCCCTTGGCGTGCGCGGCGGCGGCCAGCGCCTCGACCTCCTCCAAGCAGCCGAAGAAGTTCGGGTGCTGGACGAGAACGCACGCCGTCTGCTCGTCGACCGCCGCGTCGAGCTCTTCCGGCGCCAGCGCGCCGCCCGGCGTGCCGACGATGTGCATCTGCGTATCGAGGTTCGCCAGGTACGTCGCCAGCACCTGCCGGTATTCGGGGTGGACGCTCGCGGCGGTGACGACCCGCTTCGAGCGGCCCGTCGCGCCGATCGCCATCAAGACGGCCTCGGCGGCCGCTCCCGCGCCGTCGTAAAGGCTGGCGTTCGACACGTCCATGCCGGTCAGCCGCGTGATCATCGTCTGGTATTCGAACAGCGCCGTGAGCGTTCCTTGGCTCGCCTCGGCCTGGTAGGGCGTGTACGACGTGTAGAACTCGCTCCGCGCAGCGACAAAATCAACGATCGAGGGGATGAAATGATCGTAGCTTCCGCCGCCGAGGAAACAGGTGGCGGCGGATGCCGCCGTGTTCCGGTCCGCCAGTTGGCGGATGTGGTCCTGCAACTCGAGCTCCCCAAGCGCTGCCGGCAAATCGAGCAGCCGATCGAGCCGGAACTCGCGGGGAACCATCTCGAACAATTCGTCGATCGATTCGGCGCCGATCGCTTCGAGCATCGCCCGGCGGTCATCGTCCGTGTTGGGAATATACGGCATGTGCGGAGTCTCTCAACGGTTCTCTCGGAGTTCGATGCCAGAAGCCGCCGGGCGCCATTCCGCTGTGGATTTCGCAAGGTTCAAGGTTCAATTCTCAATTGCCAAGAACGGGGATGCCCCGGGGCTTCGATCGGCAGCGCCGGATTCCGGAATTTGGACCTTGAAGATTGGAATTTGGACCTTGTCCGGATTCCCCGGCGGCGGCGAACGGTCCGGCCGCGATTTTCCCTAGTCGTCGGCCATCTCCTCCTGGCACTGTTTCTGGTACGCGGCGTAGTCCAACAATTCACTGAGCGCCGCCTCGTCGGAGATGCGGATTTTCACCAGCCAGCCCTTGCCGTAGGGGTCTTCCGACAGCCCTTCCAGTTGGTCGGTCAGGGCGCTGTTCACTTCGATGATCTCGCCGGCAACGGGGCTGTACAGATCGCTGACGGCCTTGACCGATTCGACCTCGCCGAACGGCTCGCCGGCGCTGACCTTGCGGCCGGCCTCCGGCAGGTCGATGTAGACCAGGTCCGTCAGGGCCTCCAGGGCGAAGGCGCTGATCCCGACCGTGGCGATTTTGGCTCCCGTGGCGTCGGTTTCGACGGCAACCCATTCGTGCGTTTTCCGATACAGCAATTCTTCGGGCGTCACTTCGCAGTTCCTTTCGCCATCGCTCAAAGGCAAGCAGTCCCACAACCGGCCGGCCGCGCTGCCGCTTGCCGGTAGCAGCCGGCCGGAACCGGCGGGGCCGGTCACTTCTTTTCGTTCTTGCGGCGGTAGAAAGGCAATTCGGTTATGTGAGCCGGTTCCTTCCGCCCGCGGACGTCGATCCACACTTCCGTTCCCGGCACGGCGAATTCCGGCGAGACATACCCCATCGCGATCGGCTTTTTCAGCGTCGGCGAGACCGTGCCGCTGGTCGTCATGCCGATTTTCTGGTCGCCGTGGTAGACATCGCAGTGTTCGCGAGCCGGTCGCCGCCCGTCGATTTGGAGCCCAACGCGGGTTCTGCGCAGCGGCTGCCTGGCGATCTCGCGCAGCGCGTCGCGCCCGGGAAAATCGTATCCGGCCAGGTGGCAGGCAAAGCCCAAACCGGCCTCGAAGGGGTGCGTCTTTTCGCAAAGCTCATGGCCGTAGAGCGGCATGCCGGCCTCAAGCCGCAGGGTGTCGCGGCAGCCCAGCCCGGCCGGCACGATCCCCAAGGGGCGGCCCATTTCGACCAGAACATCCCAGACTGCCGGGGCAATCTGTGCTCCCAGCGCCAATTCGAAGCCGTCTTCCCCGGTGTAGCCGGTGCGGCTGACAATCCCTCCCTGCCGGCTGGCGGCCGGGTGGAGCAGCCTGGCCTGGCGCCCCCGGTAGTACTTCATCGACTGAAGATCGGCGTCGATCAGCGGCTGAAGCAGGTCGATCGCCCGCGGACCCTGAACCGCCAGCATGGCCCAGAGGCGGGTCACGTCGGTGAACAGCACTTCCTCTCCAGGCGCCTCGGCGCGCTCCGGCGGCAGGTGCTGACGAATCCAGTTGACAATCTTCACCCGGTTGCAGGCGTTCACAACCACAAGGTAGTAGGGCTGGCCCTGGGCATTGTGATAGTAGCCCACCAGGACATCGTCCAGAATCCCGCCCGAATCGTTGGTTACGAGGGAATAGCGAATCTGGCCGAGCGTCATGTCCGCCACTCGCCGGGTGAGCAGCTCCGCAAGAAAGACAGCGGCGCCAGGCCCCTCGAAACGGAGCCTTCCCATGTGGGAGATGTCCGCGATTCCGCCCGAATTCCGCGTCGCTTCGTGCTCCTGGATAATCGACGTGTACTGAACCGGCATCGACCAGCCGGCAAAGTCGATCATCTTGGCCCCGTGGGCCACATGCCATCCGTACAGCGGGGTCCGGCAGGGTTTGTTTTCCGGTGCGTCCATAGAACTCTCCGTCGTCAGGAACGCCTATTGTAACGCGTTGGCAGTCGATGAACAGGCCCTTGACTGCACCGCTGGCTCGATTAGAGTGGGCATCGGTGTCGCCCCGTGGGGAGAAACCGTGAGCGATTGCCACTGGCCCGATAGCCGCGTGGGCTTGCCCCGCGCTTTCCCAACCGCTGACCCGAACAGTTCCGCAACGACATCCCAATCCCGGCCAGATCCACTCCAGGAACCGTTCCCAGAATCCCGCGCTCCAAATTGCGGAGAAGACGAGCCATGCGGTCTTACCAGTCAGACCCAAAGCAGCCTTTCTCGCCTCTCGCGCTGCCGCTGGTGATCCTGGCAACGGCCTTTCTCAATCGTCCCGCGTCAATCCGGGCGAGCGAGCCGCTCCGGGTCGCTGCAAGCACCAACTCCACGCGGCTCATGCCCTACCAGGTCTTCGAACTGACGTTTCAACACGCCAACCAGTACGCCGACCCGACCTGGGATGTGACAATCGACGTCGATTTCACGTCGCCCTCGGGCAGGCAATACCGAGTCGGCGGCTTTTTCTACGGCTCCTCCCGACCCCAGAAGCCAAGCCTCGGCAAGGGGCCCGAGCCATCGGTCAAGGTGGCCGTCTGGCCATGCGAACCGGCGGATCTCTGGCGAGCCCGATTCGCCCCCGATGAGCTGGGCCGCTGGCGCTACCGTTTCACGTTCCGTTCGCCCGACGGCCGGTCCGCGGAATCCGGCGGCGATTTCACGGTGGTCGAGGGGAGTGTGCCGCAAAAGGGGTTCCTCAGGATTGATCCTCAGAATCCCTTCCGATTCGTGTTCGACGACCGCTCGCCCTACTATCCCCTGGGGTTCCAGGACGGAGTCTTCGACAACAACGCCAACGGGTCGTGCCTCGACGACGAGGCGATCGAGGGCCCCTTCCGGCCCGACCCGAAAGGGGAGCGGCCCGTGCCGCCGCCGGGCGCGTTGTTTGCGCGGGGACCGTCGATGGGGCCAATCAACGGCGATGTGACGTTGGGCCGTCACGCGCGAGCCGGCTTCAACCTCTGGCGGTTCTCTCCAAACAACTACTCGATCAAGGTTTTTGCCGAGCCGGGCAATCCCCGCCAACCGAGCCTGGATCACGTCCTCTGGAACGAAGCGATGCTGGTCGACGAACTGCTCCAGGCCATGCGAAAATACGGCATGCGGAACTTCTACGGGATCTTCGGCTACACGAAGGTCTTCAACGACCAGCCGGACGACGCGCAGGGCATGGAAAAAGTAAAGCGGATCATCAAGTACAGCGTCGACCGCTGGGGGGCCTACGTCGATGTCTGGGAGATGCTCAACGAGCAGCATGCGGCCGCCGGGTGGTTTGAAAAGACTGTTCCCTATCTGCGCGCGATCGATCCCTACAAACATCCGATTTCGACGAGTTGGGAGCGGCCGGAATTGGCCCCGATCGAGATCAACGGGCCCCACTGGTACGGCAACGAACCGGAGTTGACATCCGACCTGGAGACCGCGCGCCGCGCCGCCGCGGCCAAGAAGTACGGCAAGCCGGTGATCTACGGCGAGCAGGGCAATTACCGGGGAGAAAAAGACCGCTCCGCTGAAGGGATCGGCGGCGTCTGGGACCCCGGGTCCGCCCGGCGGATGCGGGTCCGCTGCTGGACCGCGATGTTCCAGGAGGTCGGGTTCATCTTCTGGGAAACGTCGTATGCCAAGGACGGCCACGTGCGAAACATCTGGATCGGGCCGGAGGAGCGCCAATACCTTCGCGTCCTTCAAGAGTCGGCGGCCCGGCTCGACGGCGCTGTCCGCATGGTCGACGTGCACCTCGGGGGCGGCGATGCCGAAAGCGTCAGGGCCTACGGCCTGCGGAGCCCCGAGTGCGCCGCGGTCTACTTGCACCACGGCCGCTGCCGGCAGTGCCGGGCCGACTCCGGCGGACAAGAGCACGAGCACCGCTGGGACCATCGCCGCGGGGAGGTCCGCAACGTGGCCGTCGCGATCGACGTCCCCCGCCGCCTGCCCGCCTGCTGGATCGATCCGGCCACCGGCAACATCCTCGGACAGTTCGTTGCCGAACCGGGCCGGCAGGAACTCGCAGCGCCGGCGTTTGAAATCGACCTCGCCTTGCTGCTCTCCGATCGGCCGCTGCCCGACACGGATCGCGATGGCAAGCCCAACCACGAAGACGAAGACGACGACGGCGACGGCGTGGCCGATGCCCAGGATGCGTGGCCCGGGGAACGGGAGGAATGGGCCGACGCCGACGGCGACCGCATTGGCGACAATCACGACGCCGATCTGGACTCCGACGGCGTGGCCGACGACCGCAACGGAAACGGCACGCCGGACAACGAGGAGCCCGATTGGGACGGCGACGGCTATTTCAACGCCGGCGCGGTTCCTTGGGACGCCTTCCCGCGCGATCCGCGGGAGTGGCGCGATACCGATGGAGACAGCCATGGCGACAATGCGGATGCGGATGACGACGGCGACGGCTACACTGACGAAGAGGAGCGGTCGGCTGGAACCGATCCGCTCAGTCCGTTGAGTTTTCCTTGATACCCTTTGGCGCACACTGCTCGGGGATCTGACCTTTCACGAGGACTATCCCGGTTTTTGCGGGGAAGAACCCCCTCGGATAAGCATTGGATGAGAGCAGAGGCCTG
>JAMOAF010000061.1 GCA_023621895.1 Planctomycetota bacterium | reverse complement strand
CGCCAATTCGTGGCAGCAGACTCCGGCCGGGTTTCACCTGGTGACCGAGGGGGGCCGAGTCCGGGCGGAGATCACCGATTTCTGGGAGCTGGTCTTCAATCCCTCGTCGGTCGATCGGCTGGTCCACACGCTGCTCGGGGCGTGGCTGGCCAGCGCCTTTTTGGTCTTGAGCGTCAGCGCGTTCTTTCTCCTTCGCGACCGGCATCGCCAGAGCGCCGCGGCGGCGTTGAAGCTGGGCCTGATCCTGGCCGCCGCCGCGTCGCTGCTCCAGCTTGCCAGCGGCGATCGCTCGGCGCGCGTCGTGGCCGAGCATCAACCGGCCAAGTTGGCGGCCATGGAGGGGCACTTCGAAACGCGGTCGCACGCGCCGCTGCACCTTTTCGGATGGGTGCTGGAGGATCGGCGGCAAGTCATCGGCCCGGCGATCCCCTCGGCGCTGAGCATCTTGACCCATCGGGACCCGAAGCGAGAGGTTACGGGCCTCGACGCGTTCGCCCCGGCCGACCGGCCGCCGGTGCAGGCGACCTTCCAGATGTTTCACCTGATGGTGGCCGCCGGCCTGGCGATCGTCGTGCTGAGCTGGCTGGGAATCTACCTCTGGTGGCGCGGCTGGCTCTTCGACGCCTCGCGGCGAGCCACCCGCCTGTATTTGCGGATTCTCGTCGTGGCCGTCGTCCTGCCGCAGATTGCCAACCAGGCCGGCTGGTTCACGGCGGAAATCGGCCGCCAGCCGTGGGTCGTCTACAACCTGCTGCGAACTTCCGACGGTCTCTCCAAGGTGGTCGAGCGGGAGCATGTCGTCTTCTCGATCATTCTCCTCTCGGCGATCTACCTGCTGTTGTTCGTGCTGTTTGTGTTCCTGCTCGATCGGAAAATCCGGCATGGAATCGAGGAAGATGCCTCCGCCGAGATGTCCGCCAAACGCCTGCTTCCGGGAGAGGATGCCGCGCCGTGAACTTCGACCTGAATACGATCTGGTTTCTGCTCGTCGGTGTTCTGCTGACCGGCTACGCCCTGCTCGACGGCTTCGACCTCGGCGTGGGGGCCCTGCACCTGCTGGTCAAGAAGGACGAGCACCGCCGCCTGCTGCTGAATGCGATCGGTCCGGTGTGGGACGGCAACGAGGTCTGGCTCGTGACCGGCGGAGGTGCGCTGTTCGCGGCGTTTCCCGAGGCCTACGCCACGGTTTTTTCCGGTTTCTACGCGGCATTCTTCCTGTTTCTGGCGATGCTCATTTTCCGGGCGGTCTCGATCGACTTCCGCAGCAAGTTGGCCGCGACCTGGTGGCGGTCGCTCTGGGACGCCGGTTTCGCCCTTGGAAGCGTCGGCGCGGGCTTCCTGATCGGGGTGGCGATGGGCAACATCGCCTGGGGGGTGCCGCTGGACGAACACGGCGAGCTGGCGATCAGCTTTTTCGACCTGCTGCATCCTTACGCTTTGTGGATGGGCGTCACCACGGTCGCCCTGTTCATGATGCACGGTGCGATCTACCTGCACTTGAAGACGGAAGGCGAGCTCCAGGAGATGATCCGCGGCTGGATCCGCCCCTGCATCATCTTCTTCGTGCTCTCTTACGTCGTGCTCTCGATGGCCACGCTCCTCTACGTGCCCCACCTGACCGAACACGTGCGAAACAACCCCTGGCTGTTCCCCTTGGTGGTCCTGTCAATCCTGGCGATCGCCAACATCCCCCGCGAAGCCTTCCACGAGCGGCCCGGCCGGGCCTTCCTCTCCTCGTGCGCCGCCTTGATCCTGCTGATGGCCCTGTTCGGCCTGAACATCTATCCGGACCTGGTCCACTCCCGCCCGCATCCGGAGCATAGCCTGACGGCCTACAACGCCGCCTCGTCGCAAAAGACGCTGGCGATCATGCTGGTGATCGCGGGGATCGGCATGCCGGTCGTGGTCGGCTACACGACGGCGATCTACTGGATCTTCCGCGGCAAGGTCAAGCTCTCGGACACCAGCTACTGAGGCTGGACATTGGGGTCAACGTTTGAGGAAGCCCGGTTC
>JAMOAF010000219.1 GCA_023621895.1 Planctomycetota bacterium | reverse complement strand
GCCGCGTCGATGGCCGCGTTGCCGCCGCCGATGACGGCGACCTTCTTGCCCGTCGGGGCCTTGCCGTTCAGGTTGAACGCGCGCAGGAACGTCATGGCGTCGTCGACGCCCTTGGCGTTCTCGCCGGGGATGCGGAGCTTGCTGCCCTGGGGCGCGCCCACCGCCACGAACACCGCCTCATAGCCCTCGTCGCGCAACCCCTGGAGGGTGAAGTCGCGTCCGAGTTTCTTGCCGGTCTGGATAGTAACGCCGAGCCGCTCGATCATCTGGATCTCGCGCGTCAGTTCCTCCCGCGGCAGGCGGTAGGCCGGGATCGTCTGGACGAGCATCCCGCCCGGTTCCGCCTCCGCCTCGAACACGACCGGCCGGTAGCCCAGCCGCGCCAGGAAATAGGCGCAGGTCAGCCCCGCCGGGCCGGCGCCCACGATCGCGACCTTCCGGTTCACGTTCGCGGGATTCACCCGCACTTCCGGCAGCGTAATCGACGTCTCCTGTTCGGCCAGGAACCGTTTCACGCCCCGGACGGCCACCGGGCTGTCGAGGCTGGCGCGGCGGCACTTGGTCTCGCAGGCGTGGAAACACACTCGGGCGCAGACCGACACAAACGGGTTGCGCTCGCGGTGGAGCCGGAGCGCTTCCTCGTACCGGCCCTCGGCCGCGAGCGACAAGTACCCCGGCACATAGACGTTGGCCGGGCACGCGCTCATGCAGGGGGCGCGGACCAGTTCCGGGCAGACTCCCGCCGGGCACCGCTTCTCGCGGATGTGGATGTCGTACTCCTCGCGGAAGTGGCGGATGGTCGACAGGACGGGGTTCGGGGCCGTCTGGCCCAGGCCGCACAGCGCCGTGTCCTTGATCCGCTCGCCTAGTTCGATCAGCTTCTCGACGTCGCCTTCCTCGCCCTCGCCCCGGCAGATCCGGTCCACGATCTCCAGCATCCGCTTCGTGCCGATACGGCACGGCGGGCACTTCCCGCAGGATTCGTCCTGCACGAAATCCAGGAAGAACCGGGCCATGTCGACCATGCACGTGTCTTCGTCCATGACGATGAGGCCGCCCGACCCCATGATGGCGCCGAGTTCCTGGAGCGATTCGTAGTCCACGGGCACGTTGAGGTGCTGCCGCGGAATGCAGCCGCCCGACGGCCCGCCAATCTGGGCCGCCTTGAACTTCTTGTTGTTCGGGATGCCGCCGCCGATGTCATAGATGATCTCGCCCAGCGGCTTGCCGATGGGCACCTCGACGAGGCCCGTGTTGTTCACGGCGCCGGCCAGCGCGAACACCTTCGTGCCCTTGCTCTTCTCGGTCCCCATCGAGGCGAACCACGCCGCCCCTTTCAATATGATGGCCGGGATGTTGGCGTAGGTCTCGACGTTGTTGAGCAGGCTCGGCTTGCCCCAAAGGCCCTTGACCGCCGGGAACGGGGGCCGGGGCCGCGGCTCGCCGCGGTTGCCTTCAATCGAGGTCATGAGCGCGGTTTCCTCGCCGCAGACGAACGCGCCCGAGCCCATGCGGATCTCGAGGTCGAAGTCGAATCCGGCGCCGAGGATGTTCTTGCCAAGCAGCCCCATGGCGCGCGCCTGCTCGAGGGCCCGGCTCAGCCGCTCGACCGCCAGCGGGTATTCGGCCCGCACATACACGTAGCCCTGATTCGAGCCTACTGCATAGGCCGCGATGGCCATGGCTTCGATGATGCTGTGCGGGTCGCCTTCGAGCACGCTGCGGTCCATGAACGCGCCCGGGTCGCCCTCGTCGGCGTTGCAGAGCACATACTTCTGCTCGCCCGGGGCCTTGCGGGTGAAGCTCCATTTCAGCCCCGTGAGGAACCCGGCGCCGCCCCGGCCGCGCAGGCCCGACTGTTTGACCTCCTCGATCACCTGGTCGGGGGTCATCTCCGTGAGCACCTTCGCAAGAGCCTGGTACCCGTCGCGCGCGATGTATTCCTCGATGCGCGTCGGATCGATGACGCCGCAATTGCGCAACACCACTTTCTTCTGCTCGCGGAAGAAGCCGATC
>JAMOAF010000923.1 GCA_023621895.1 Planctomycetota bacterium | reverse complement strand
ATGGTCGCCAAGGACCAGTCCCTCCAGGTCGGCGTCAATCTCCAAGAGAAGGTCGGAATGAATTATGCCGTGGAGGCCGGCAGCGAGATCCACCTGAAAGGCGGCATGACCGTTGTCATCGAGGCGGGCATGCAGTTGACGCTCAAGGCCGCCGGGGGGTTCATCGACATCGGCCCCGCCGGGGTCACCGTCCAAGGCATCCTTGTGAACATCAACAGCGGCGGCGCCGCCGGCGCCGGGAGCGGCTCGAGTCCGACCTCGCCGGAAGCCCCCAAGGCCGCCGCGCCGGTCGAGCCGACTCCGGCCGACGACTCGAAGTCGGGCCAGAAATCAACACCGTTTTGAAATCGGCGACGTGGTATGCAGCTAACGTGCGACCGATGAGTGGCTAGCGAGTGCCAAGATGCGAGTGATACTCGAAGTTGTCTCAGGACCCGGACAAGGCCGCAAGGTCCCCTTGAGGGCGGGCCAGAGGCTGCAAGTCGGCCGCACGGAATACGCCGATCTGACGCTGGCCGGCGACGGCCACATGTCGAGCCTGCACTTCGCCCTCGAAACGAGCGTCGATGGCTGCCGAGTCGAGGACCTCGGCAGCAGCAACGGCACGCTGCTGAACGGCCAGCCCGTCAGCGCACCGGCAAGCGTTTACAACGGCGATCGCATCCGCGCGGGGCAAAGCGAATTCGTCGTGCACGTTGAAGGCCTGGAGCGGCAAACGATCGTCGTCGGAAAAGCCGGCGCCGGCGGCGCGGCGGCCGCGCGCGCAGCCGCGCCTCCGCCCGGCAAGATCACCTACACCGCCCAAATCGGCAACTCGCGGTTTCCCATGCTCCGTGGAACGACCGGCCAAGTGCGGCCGCAACAACTGGCTGCCCTGCTGAACAAGGAATTTCCCCTCTACCTGGTGGTCGATCCGGGCAGGATCGGCCAGCCGCTCCCCGAGGAACTCTCGGCGCCCGAGTACCTGTTCAACTGGTTTCCCGCCGAGTCGCGCAAGATGTTCTCGCAGGTCATCCTCTCGGACGCCGACCCGGTCGACCTGTTTTCGTGGATCGAGAAGGCCTGGGGCAAGGACGGGTTGGTGTGCCTGTTCTCCCGCAACGATCGGTTGGATCTGCTGGCCCACCTCCGCCGCACGGCGGGGGCCTACGCGCGGCCCACGATCTTGACGCCTCACCTGCAACTGGCCGCTCCGGAAGGCGCGCGGACGCTGTTTGCCGGCATCGACGCCGTGCTGATGGAGGGCGCGGCGCGAGACGAGTGGGTGTTGATCGGCCAGGAGTCGCTCCTGCCGGTGGTGGAAAAACTAGGGTTCAAGAAGCTCTCGGAACGGCGCGCCGGCCGGACGGAAGATCCGTCCCCCGACGGGAAATGAGCAAAAGGAAGGTGAGCGATGTTTCCAGCAGCACGCCTCATGGACCCGATCACCCACGACATGCTTTGTCCCTGTGGCGTAATCGGTCCCGGAGTGCCCGCGCCTTGCCCGATGTGCGCCAGCGCGCCGGTGATCATTGAAGGATTGCCGGCGGCCCATGTGGGTTGCACGGCTATTTGCACTGGAGTGATTACGGGCGGCATCGTACACCCCCCACCTCCTCCACCGGTGCCTCCCCCGCCGATCGTCAAAGGGTCGACGACGGTGTTCATCCACGGAATGCCCGCTGCCCGATGGGCGCCGTCGCTCGACCTTGCAGCGTGCGGCGTGTTTCTGGGCGACATGAAGATGGCTGCGATGCGGACGGTGTTGATCGGCGGCTGAGGGCCGCCGGGCAAGACAAGTTCTGGTGCGAACATGCGAGTGATCCTTGAAGTTACGTCGGGTTCCGCCGCGGGGCGCAAATTGCTGTTCGACACTGGCGAAGAGCGCCAGGTCGGCCGCAGCGAATGGGCCGACATGTGCTTCGGTTGGGATGAGCACATGTCGGCCAGGCACTTCGCCCTCCAGGCCGAAACAGATCAGTGCATCGTCGAGGACTTGCAGAGTTCCAACGGCACGTTCGTCAACGGAAAACGGGTC
>JAMOAF010000404.1 GCA_023621895.1 Planctomycetota bacterium | reverse complement strand
CACGGTCTACTGGGACAACGACGCGAACCCGGTTTCCGGGGACGCGGGGTCCGGTGCCGCCGACAGCGCGACCGGCAACCTCATGGGCGTGGCCGTGGCCGATGCCGCCGATACCGCCGCTTATGTGCGCGTGCGATTGCACGCCATCAAGCGGACCGCAACGTCGGTTACCGACGACCCGATCACGACGACCGGCATCACAGGCGGCGACGCGTCGCTTGGCATCGCAGGCATTGCCGGCGCGGCCGGAGCGGCTGGTGGTGCGGTCGCAATCGCCGGCGGCAAGGGCGACACGAACAAGGCTGGTGGTGCCGCCAGCCTGACCGGCGGAGCCGGGAACGGCACTGGCGCCGGCGGCGCATCCAGCGTTGTCGGCGGAGCCGGTGGTGCGACGGGCGCCGGTGGCGCGATTGCGATTACCGGTGGGGCTGGCGGTGCCACGAGCGGCAACGGCGGCGCGATTGCGATTACCGGTGGTGCCGGGACCGCAGGCAACGGCAATGGCGGCGCGGTTACCATCACTGGCGGAGCCCTTCATGGCACCGGCGCCAATGGCGCCGTCAACATCGCGGCCGACAAGGCGTGTGCCGTCACGATCGGGTATGCCGCTGGCACGCTCAAGCTCGTTGGCATTCCGACCGACGACCCCCAGGTCAAGGACCAGGTGTGGGCCAATAGCAACGTGCTCACGCTGTCCGCGGGGGCAGGAGGGTAATCACCCATGACACTTGACGCCTACCAAGTGCTCGGCCGCGAGCGCCACGAGTACGTGAACCTCCTGGAGGAGTACCGCAAGCTCCTGTCGCTCGTCGGCCAAATCAAGGCGGGTGAAGTGGACCCGCAGACTGTGGAGATTCTGCCGGGCGACGCCTGGCGAATCAACGTGACGCTCGACGCAAGCAACCTCAAGGCAGATGACCTGCTCAAGGCAATACCGCCATGTCCCGCGCCGCCGGACTCCTAGACCACGCCCGTTCGCTCCGCATGACCATGTGGGGCGAACGGGTGACCTATTGCCGTGCCAGTACCGGCGCGGAACTCTCGCTGACCGCGCGGCGTGCAGCGGTGTTTGTCGCGGCAGGTGGCGGTGACGACGCGACGGTCGACTCCAAGCATGTCGATTGGTGCGTCGTTGCCGCCGACCTGCTCGACCGCGGCGCACGATTCGCGCCGTCCTCCGGCGACAAGATTGTCGTCACCGACGGCGAAGGCAACAGCCAGACATACCTCGTCAGCCTTATCGGCGGAGACGAGCCGTGGGAGCCGGCGGACAGCGACGGCTACGAAGTGCGGATTCACACCAAGCACTGGAGCGACGCATAAGCAGATAGCCCCATGAGTCAAGCACGCCTCCGAGAACTCGCCGACGCCGTGGCCGCGACCATCAACGCGGATGAGTGGTCGCTGCCGTTCGTGGCCACGCGGTCCTACCGGCCGCACTACGTGGCTGCCGGTGACGCGCTTGAGGTGTGCATCCGTCCGTTCAAGCGCGAGCGGGTCGGTCCGGTCGGCCGCGTCAAGAGCGAGTGGCATTACACCATCGACATCGTCGTCATGCGGAAATGCGAGTTCAGGGACAACGATCAGGTGGACCCGCTGCTTGACCTGTCCTACGCACTCGCTGACCGATTCGAGGCGGACGCCTCCGGCAACCAGCGGAAGGTGCTCACATCGCCGCTGGCGCGCGTCGTCAAGGTGGAGGACATGCCGGCGGCTTACGCGTGGGAGTACGCGCTCGATGACCAATTCACATCAGTTAAGCGGCTGACCGTCCAGGTGGTGGAGTAAAGACGTGGCAATGTTCGGCGCAAACATCGCGAGCGTGACGAACCTCGGGCGTGGCCGTGCGCGCCTCGGGACCGTGTCGTTCGACATGTTTTTCGATCGGCAGAAGCTCGTCGGCCGAGCCAACAAGGCCGTCTTCCGCGCACTCAACCGTGCCGGCGGAGCAACCCGCCTGACGGCCAAACGCTCGATGCGTGCGCGCCCGCTCGGCAAGGCATCCATGCCGGGGATGCC
>JAMOAF010000337.1 GCA_023621895.1 Planctomycetota bacterium | reverse complement strand
GCCAGGGCGGCTCGCAGACCTACGGCACCCCTTGGCCATTGAGCGAGGATTATTACCTGTGTGTTTACGACGCGAGCATGCAGCCGGGCGTCGGCCAGCAGGGGGGCGGCTACTCGCCTGGCGGCTATGGAATCTACCTGGTGGATGCCTTCGGCAATCGTGAGCTCGTCTACCGCGATGGGGAGATCGCCTGCTTAAGCCCGATCCCGTTGCGGGCGCAGACGCCGCCGCCGGCCGCGCCCGAACTGGCCGATCGCGGAGTGGATAACGACCCGGCCACCCGCCGGCCGTTGGCGGTGGACGGGAAGAAGCCGGTGGGCACGGTCACGGTGGTCAACGTTTACGACAGCCTGAAGCCGTGGCCCGAGGGGACGAAGATCACCCACCTCCGAGTCCTCCAGGTGCTGCCGATGAGCGCTCCCTCCGGCGGATTGCGGCCGCATGAGACGGGTATTCGGGTGGTCACCGCGGGCGACTCGGTCGTCCCGTGCCGCTGGGTGCTTGGCACCGTGCCGGTGGAATCCGACGGCAGCGCCCATTTCACCGTCCCGGCCAACCGGGAGATCTTTTTCCAGGCCCTCGATGAGCGCGGACTGGCGGTCCAGTCGATGCGTTCGGCGACCTGTGTCCGGCCGGGAGAGCGGCTGACCTGCGTGGGGTGCCACGAGCCCAAGTCGCGCGTCGCGCAATCGGCCGCGAGGGTGCCGCTGGCGCTGGAGCGTCCGGCTTCGCGGCTTGCGCCCGAGGTGGATGGCTCGGCGCCGTTCAGCTATCCGCGGCTGGTGCAGCCGGTTCTCGACCGCCACTGCGTGGCGTGCCATGCCGAGAAGGCGGGCGAGGCGCCCAACCTGGCCCGCGAGCCGGTCGAGCGCAACTGGTACGCCTCGTACAACAGCCTGGCGGAGAAGTTCGGTTTCTACGACTACGGCGACGCCTACCGGACGACGCCGGGCCGCTTCGGCGCCCGGGCATCGAAGCTTTACGGGCTGTTGCAGGAAGGCCACTACGATGTCAAGCTGCCGGACGAGGACCTGCACCGGTTGACGCTGTGGCTCGACTGCGCTTCGATGTTCTACGGCGTTTATGAACGGGAAGGCGGCGAGGCGCAGCTCCGCGGCGAGCTGGCCCTGCCCACGCTGGAATGACGGAAAAGAAGAATCAGTGATGTCCTCTTATTCGAAAACCGCTGGAATGACGGGGAGAGGGGAATTGGGGAAATATACCCTTGGTTCGGATAGCGTCGCCATGTTGCGGCATAGTCTCAGCAATAGACCGACAGGTTCGTCATATCTCTCGGAGCAATTCCGCGAACTGTTCCGGGCTGACGTCGATGTCTCGTAGAATCGAACGGATTAAAGGCCGGGCCAGGTCCCGTCCCGGATGATGCGGCATGGTGGTCGTCCGCCCGTCCGGGTGACGGTAGAACACGTGGCTCCCCTTCTGCCGAGTCCGGACAAAGCCGCAGCGCGAGAGCAGTTGTTCCATGGTGCGGGCATCGACGATCCGCAGTTTCGTCATCGGTCCACCGTAATCTGCTGGATTCCGACGAATGGCTCGACCTCGACTTGCTCACCCTCCGACTCTCGCTCCTCCAAGATCAGTCCGATCACTTCCTTGAGATTCCGCTGGAGCTCGTCGAGGGTGTCCCCTTGGCTATGTCCGCCCGGAAGTCCCGGCACGGTTCCGACGTAAAGCTTCGTCTCGGGATCATATTCGACATAGGCAGTAAACGTGCGGCTCATAACCCCAGCTCCTTCGTACCCTTCGTGGTTTTCTTCATATCACTTGCCCTGCTCATCTACCCTTTCCAGTTGCTCCTTCTGATTCAGGGGTTACCGACCGACCGTGGTTTCCGACTGGCCCGCTAAGACGCCGCGTGGAGTCTTTCCTTCGTTTTGGGCAAAACGGTCTCTGGATACCCCGACTAATCTTATTCGAAAACGAGCGTGCCGAACTTGTGGAACTCGTGGAAGCTCGGCCCGACCGGCGACCAGTCCCAGGCAGTCGACCGGCCGCCGTCG
>JAMOAF010000015.1 GCA_023621895.1 Planctomycetota bacterium | reverse complement strand
CACAGCGCAGCGCCGTGCCTGGCGTTCTCGCGGATGATGGACGACGGCGTGCCGGCAATCTGCGAACAGGACCTGACGTGCGGTCTGTGCATGGCCTTGTCGCAACTGCTCTTCGGCCGGCCGGGCTTCCTGCACAACCTCGGGTGGGACACGACGTGTGACGATGGGGGCTGTTTCGTCTCCACGCACTGCACGGGGCCAACCCGGCTACGCGGCACCGGCGAGAAACCCGTGCCCTTCGAACTGCGGTTTCACCACGGGCAGAAGGACCCGATGGCGATGGCGATCTGGGCGAAAGGAGAGGAAGTCACAATGATCAAGGTGGCCCAGGGCAAACCGGTGATGAGCATTGTGACGGGCAGGGTCGTGGACATGCTGGATCCGAAGCGCGGCGGCTCCTGCACGCAGATGGTCAGGTGGAAGCCGGATGGCACGTACGACGTTCTCAAGCACCCGGATATCGGCGCGCATCACCACTTGTTGCTGCTGGGCAATTGGAAGCGGCAGTTTCTCGACTTCTGCCAATTGTTTAAGATTGCTGCCGTCGGCGCAGTCTGAGCAGGTCGGCGGGCCTCGGGGGGGACTCGGCGATTGGAGGCGAAGAGGGCTAAATGAGCTTGCGTGATTCGTGGAAAAAGCGGCTGTTATTCAGATAGCCGCGTGGGCTTGCCCCGCGCTTCGTTCCGTACGGGTTGTGCCGCAGCGCAGGCGCGCCGCGCGGGGCAAGCCCACGCGGCTATCACGCTCTCATGAAATCCTCCCGGAATAAAGCCAGCTCATTTAGTGCCAGCGTACGATGAGATCGGAACCGAAGGGGTAAAGCGCCGGTCGAATGGTCGATCAACGCTCGGCGAAGACTCTGGCGGCAACACGGCAGGCAAGGGAGGCAGTCGCCCCCAGCCGGCCGTCAGAATGCACCATTGGGAGAAGCACGCTATGAGAGGAGCAGGAAACGTCGCCGCGGTGATGATTGCCGTTGCGGTCGTCGGACTTTCGCCCGCTCGGGGCGAGAAGCCGGAAACGCATCGCACGCTTCGCGTCGAGGCGCACGCGCAAGACATCACGCCCACGCACCTGCCCTGCTTCGTGAGCGGGGGTTACTTCAACGCCAAGGCCGACAAGGTCCATCATCGCATCTACTCCCGGTCGCTGGTGGAGACGGAACTCGCACTGCTCGAAGAGATCTCGGGCGGAAAACGCCGGGATGCGGACGAAACCGACGGCCCCTATGCCCAGCTCGTGATCAACTCGGAGCCGGTCGCCTACTGGCGGCTGGGCGAGTTCGAAGGGGATCGGGCACTGGACCGCACCGGGGCAGGCCATCACGCCAAGCTGGAGCCAATGACGGCTCATTATCTAACCGGTCCGGAGGGGGTCGGCTTCTGCGGCCCGGACGTGGTCAACCGGTGCATCCATTTCGAGGCCGGCCGCCTGGCCGCCGACCTGCCGGCTCTCGGCAACGAGTATTCCGTCGAGCTGTGGTTCTGGAACGGGTTTCCGAATGATGCCCGGCCGGTGACCGCCTGGCTCTTCAGCCGGGGCCCCGAGGGGGATGCGCTTGCGCGAGGCGACAGCGTCGGAATCAACGGCACGTCAGGCAATGCTCCCGGGCTGCTTGGCATCGAGAGCGGCAGCAAGGACCAGCCTGAGCTCCGTGGCGGGCCGGCGATTGGGCCCAAGACGTGGCATCACCTGGTCTTCGTCCGCCGCGGCAAGCACGTTGAGCTGTTCCTCGATGGCTCGGCGGAGCCGATCGTTGCCGGCGAGGCGGAGATCGGCTATCCGGCGGGCTGCACCCGGTTCTACTTCGGAGGCCGAGGCGACCGTGCGGCCCGTCTCGAGGGGAAGCTCGACGAAATCGCCGTCTACGACCGGGCACTCGCGCCTGCCGAGGTCCGCATGCATTATTTGCAGTCCGATTATCCTCACACCCCCTCGCTGGCCGACTTCCGCAAGATGGAGGAGATGCTGCCGAAGAGCGCCGCGGCGACTCCCCAGCGCCAGCGGAAGTTGCTGATCCTCGATCGGGCGAACGGCTTCTATCATCCGACGATTCCGCTGGCCAACCGGGCAATCCAACGGATGGGCGAGCGGACCGCCGCCTTCCAGACGACCCTCGACCATGGTTATGGGATGCTCACCCCCGAGCGGCTTGCCGAATTCGACGCGATCGTGCTTAACAACACGTCGAACTGGACGATCAGCGACGACCAGAAAAAGGCCCTCCTCGATTTTGTCCGAGGGGGCGGCGGCTTGATGGCGATTCACGGAGCGACGTGGAATTTCGCCGACTGGCCAGAAGGGCAAGCGATGATCGGCGGCCGCCTCGCGGGGCATCCCTGGCACGATGCGGGAACCTGGGCGGTCAAGATTGACGAGCCGGACCATCCGTTGTGCCGGTCCTTCGGCGGCGAAGGGTTCTGGATTCACGACGAAATCTATAAGTTTACTGAACTCTGTTCTCGCCAGCGACTCCGCGTTCTGGTCAGCCTCGACATGACGAAGGAGGTCAACCAGGTCAAAGGCGGGCGCGAGGACAACGATCACGCGATCTCCTGGATTCACGAATATGGTAAGGGCCGCGTGTTCCACTGCTCCCTGGGCAACAATGTGGCCGTATTCCATGACCCGAGGATTTTGCGGCACCACCTCGACGGAATACAATGGGTGCTTGGCGACCTTGCGGCCGACGCAACGCCGAGCGCGAAACTCGACAAGAAACCCAGGCCAGCCCTGGCGCCGGAAAAATAGCGATGCGAAGCCGGCGGGGCGGCGCGATCGTTAACGTCCCGGCAGCGCCCCCGTGGAACGGTTGCCGCGTCCGAGGTCAGCCGGCAACCGGCGGGAATACGGGGAGCCGAAGGTCGCCGAGTCCGTCTGAACGAGTTTGTTCGGACAGCCAGCAACACGAAAGCAAGGGGTAGCGTGATGTGGCAACGGCAAGTGACTCGCCGCCGGTTCTTGGGTCGCACGGCGGTCGCCGCCGGCGGAATCTTGCTGCCCGCCGCGGCCGCCTCCAGGCTGGCGCCGGCGGCGCTTGGGGGGCAGGCGATCTGTGTTTGCGACGCCACGATGATTTGGCAGCGGAGCATGGATAGGGCAAAACGCCTGGTGGAGGAGCGGACCGGCTTGCCGGCAGGTTCGATCTTGATCTCCGCGTCTCATTCGCACGCCGCGCCGCGAATCATCGGGATGGTAGACAGCCCGATCGACAACCCGTACCAGGACTGCGTCGAATCGCCAACGGCTACAATGGCTACCTGCCCACGCCCGAACAACACGCCTTGGGCGGCTACACGACGTGGCCGGCCGTCTCGAGTTACTTGGAGATCGATGCCTCAAGCAAAATCCGCGACCATTTGCTGCGGCTGCTCGGAAAGGCAAGTGAGGCCTGATATATTTGCCTGCCGTTGCCGCAACCGTTCACATCGGGGGGCGGACCCAAGGGGGACCGCCCCATTTCAGAGTTTGGACTGTAACAGTAGAAAATCCTAGAAGGAGTGCGCATCAGATGATCAGAGGAAATTCGAAAACAAGCCGGCGAGAGTTTCTGCGGTGTTCCGCCGCCATCGCCTCGACAGCGCTGGCGGTTCCTTGCGTTGTGCCGGCGTCTTCACTCGGCAAGGATGGCCAGGCGGCGCCCAGCGAGCGGATCACGCTCGGATCGATCGGCGTCGGCTCGATGGGCCGGGGCGACATGAAGAGCCTGATGCAAGTCGAGGGGACGCAGATCGTCGCAGTCTGCGACGTATTCGAGGATCGTCGCGAAGCGGCCAAGAAAGTCGCCGATGAGCGCTACGGAAACGGAGCCTGCACGGCGTATAACGACTTCCGGGAGGTGCTCGCCCGCAAGGATATCGACGCGGTCTGCATCACCGTGCAGGATCACTGGCACGCATTGATTGCCACCGCGGCAGCCCGAGCGGGCAAGGATATCTACTGCCAGAAGCCGCTGGGCATCACCGTCGAGGAGAGCCAGGCGATCCGCGACGCCGTGCGCCGCCACGGCCGCGTGTTTCAGACCGGCACCCAGCAGCGGTCCGACCGCAATTTTCGCGTCGCGTGCGAGTTGGCGCGGAACGGTTATTTAGGGAAGATTCACACGGTCGAAGTGGCCGCTCCCGGGCCGAGTTACCAACGGAGATACACGAAGCCGACGACCCCCGAACCGATCCCGCCCGGCTTCGACTTCGACATGTACCAGGGACCGGCCAAGGCCAGGCCGTACAACGGCGGCCTCTGGGCGTGGCCCGACTGGTACCTGACTCGCGATTACTGCGTCGGCTTCATCGTCAACTGGGGCGTCCATCATCTCGACATTGCCAACTGGGGATGCCCGGCAGTCACAGCGGAGCCCTGCGAACTGAAGTTTACGGGGAGTTACCGCCACGACGGCCTGACCGACAACATCAACGACTGGACCGGCGAATTTCGTTATGCGAGCGGGCTCCGGATGGCCTACAGCGACTCGGGCCATCCTAACCGGCAGGGGTGCACGTTCCGCGGAGACGAGGGATGGGTCTATGTTGACCGAGGGCACATCTCGATGGAGCCGGAATCGCTGCGGACCGTGGAGATCGGAGCCGACAAGATCAGCCTGGCCGTCGGCGCGGGCGGTAGCCACTACAACAACTTCGTCCAGGCCGTGCGGAGCCGCAAGGATCCGATTGCGCCGGTCGAAGGCGGCCACCAGGCCACCTATCTGGGAATGATCGCGGAGATTTCCATCAAGCTGGGCCGCCAGCTTCGCTGGGATCCGAAAGCGGAGAAATTCCTCGATGACGCGGAGGCGAACGGCTTGCTGTCCGCGCCGATGCGGAGTCCATGGAAACTCGAAAAAGAGGCGTAAACTCGGACCTCTTGTAGTCGTTCACGGGGACCGTCCCCTTTTCGCGGCGGACTTCGCTGCTGAGCAACGTGCGGAGGCAGCGCGCCGCGGAAAGGGGGCCGTGTTCCTCGCCTTTTCTTCGGGGTGTGGATCCTGAGGCCCCGAGGCGAATCGCATAGCTGAAGATGAAGGGGAAGAAACGATGAAATCACTGCTGCAAGTCACGCGCCGCCGATTCCTGGGCGCCGCGGCCGCCGCCGGGTTGGTCATGCCCGGTGCGTTGGGATTCGGGGCCGACTCGGAGGCCTCCCTGCCGAACGTTCGTTCGACGGACCATTTCTGGTATCGCCCGCAGCCGGAGGGCTTGTTCGTCGACTCGCAACGCGACAACAAGGCCTTCGGCTTCTCCGAGGGGACCGTGTTGCTCTCGGAAGACAACGGGCGGACCTGGCCGCATCGGGCCGCTTTTCCCGACGCCCGCCAGATCGTGTTTAGCTGCATTTTGGAGAACGGAAACGTTCTGTTCAGCGCCCAGGCAAAGCTGTACCTGAGCACCGACAATCTGAAGACCTACCGGCAGATCACGGTCAAAAACAGAGACGGCTCCGATTACCTGCCGCATACTCCGAAGAACGCCGGCCTGCCGGGCTGGTACTTCCACAGCCTGTCGGGCGACAACACGTTCGACGTGAACGGGTCGGAAATGCTCATCTGGGGCAATTACTGCAACGTGATCGGCGGTGCCTCGCCGGTCAACATCTACTACTCGACCGACCACGGCGAGACGGTCAAGCTGGCCTATTCGTTCGGCCAGAATCCCTACAATCGGGACGATGGTTCTGGAAGTGGCGGCAACAACGGCACGCCGCTGGGCGACCCCGACAACCCCGTGATTTGCCGCCACGTTCACTGTGTGACCTACAATCCGGCCGAGGACGCATTCTATGCCTGCACGGGCGACTTCGATCGGCCGGAGGGCCACGAGTGCCACTGGCTGAGGGGCACTTACGACGCGAAGAAGGACGCCTGGCACTGGAAAGTCATCGTCTCGGACGCGATGAACTCCCGTTACAAGTGCGGCGGGATCAACTTCGTCGACGGCAAGGTCTACTGGATCAGCGATTCGAACGGCCCCAAGCCGTACGACCGGGGCGTGTTCCGGTGCGATCCGGCCGATATCACCAATCCCAAGGCTCACACGCTGCTGTTCAATCCGGAAGTCGAGTCCGGCAACATGATCATCGTGGACGGCGTGATCCTGGCGTCGCACTGCGCGCCCGCTTCGCCCATGGCAACGGGGTTCATCGTTTCCCTGGACCTGGGCAAGACATGGGCACAGTACGATCTGAAGGAGTTCGGCCGGCGTTCGCCCTGCCGCTTCCACAAGCCGAATAGCGACGGTTGGTTCCGGGTCGACCTGAGATCGAGCTGGGTCACGCCCGCCGAGATGATGTTCATCAAGCCGAAGAAGTAGACGGCGCCGAGGCGCGGCGGTCTACAAACCTGCCAATCCGCACTGCACAAGGAGCAACGCAAGTGTCCGCTCATTCAATCACATCTTCCGAACAGATCGCATCCCGGCGCCGGTTTCTTCAAGCATCGGGCGCCTTGGCCGGCGCGGCGCTGGCCGGCGCCATGCCCCTGGCCCGCGGCGTCCACGCCGCGGGCAGCGACGTGATCAAGATCGGCCTGATCGGCTGCGGGGGCCGGGGCTCGGGCGCGGCGGCCAACGCCATGAACGCCGGCAACGACATCCGCCTGGTCGCCATGGCCGATCTGTTCCAAGACAAGGTCGAGGGCGCGCGCAAACGGCTCCAGGCAATCAAGGGCGCGCAGGTCGCCGTCGACGCCGATCACATGTTTTCGGGCTTCGATGCCTACCAGAAGGTGATCGACAGCAACGTCGACGCCGTGCTCATCGCCACCACCTCTCATTTCCACCCGCGGATTCTCCAGGCGGCCGTGGACGCCGGCAAGCACGTCTTCTGCGAGAAGCCCCATGCGCTGGACGCCCCGGGCCTGAAACGGGTCACCGCGATCTGCGAGCAGGCGCTCACGCGAGGGCTGTGCATCGTCTCCGGGCTGCACAACCGTTACGACCTCCAGGTTCGGGCGACGATGGAGCGCGTGCTCGGCGGAGCGATCGGCGAGATCGTGACGATCCAGGAAACCTACTGCGTCGGCCCCTATCACGTCTCCAAGCGCAATCCGCAATGGACCGAACTCCAGTGGCAGATGCGCAACTGGTACCACTTCAATTGGCTGGCCGGCGACCAGTGCTTGCAGCAGTTGATCCACAACCTCTCCAAGAGTTCGTGGGCCATGGGCGACAAGCCCCCCTTGAAGGCTTGGGGGATCGGCGGCCGGTCGGCCTGCTTCGGCGAGTCATACGGCGACCTGTTCGATCACCAGACGGTTGTCTACGAGTATCCCAACGGGGTGCGGGTGTATGGCCTCTGCCGCAACCAGGTGGGCTGCCGCAACGAAATGACCGATGTGATCTTTGGCACCAAGGGGCGCGCCAGCCTGCTCAGCGGCCGGATCGAAGGCGAAACCGAGTGGCAGTACGAGGGCCCGAAGCCCAACCCCTACGACGTGGAACACGCGGAGCTGTTCGCCGCGATCCGCGCCGGCAAGCCGATCAACAACGGCCCCTACATGGTTCATACCACGATGCTGGCATTGCTGGCGCAGTTCGTTTGCCACACCGGGCAGGAGCTGACGTGGGACGAGGCGCAGAACTCCCAATACCGCGTGGAGCAGCCGCGCTACGACTGGGATATCGAACCGCCCGTCAAACCCAACGACAAGGGCGAGTATGACATCGCCATTCCCGGCCTCACGAAGTTCGTCTGACCGCGACTGATCTTGGTTCCCGTTGCCCCCGGGAAGTGCCGCAAAGGAGCGTGCCTGATGTGTGAAAGGACGATCCCGCCGATTGTCTGCTTGTCCTTGCTGATTGGGGCAACCACGCTCTCCCTTGCGGCCGGCGGCGCCCGCGAAGACCGCCGCCCGAATATCGTGCTGATCATGGCCGATGACATGGGCTATTCGGACCTCGGCTGCTACGGCGGTGAGATCGAGACGCCGAATCTCGACCGTTTGGCGGCCGGCGGGTTGCGGTTCTCGCAGTTCTACAACTGCGCCCTGTGCGGTCCGACGCGCGCCTCGCTGATGACCGGCTTGTACAACCAGCAGGTCGGCATCCGGCAGTGGACGGGAACGCTGAACGACCGGTGCGCAACGATCGTGGAGCTTCTCAAGGCAGCGGGCTACTCGACGCTTCTCGTCGGCCGCCTCGAAGGGATCACGGCCGACGACTGGCGCGATCCGGAGCGCGTCGCCCAACATGCCGATCATTTCTTCGGTACGTGCCCGCGGCCGGGCGAGCCGGCGGGCGCGGGCAATTACTTCAAGCCGATCCGCAACAGCCGGTTCGTCCTGGACGGCAAGCCCTACGAAC
The DNA here is from genome assembly GCA_023621895.1 of Planctomycetota bacterium. Lineage (GTDB taxonomy): Bacteria > Planctomycetota > Planctomycetia > Pirellulales > Thermoguttaceae > JAAYCB01. The sequence goes on along the minus strand of JAMOAF010000015.1, from coordinate 1,530 downwards.
TGCCCCCCACGGCCACGTTCTACAAGACGGACCTGTTCACCGACCATGCCGTGAAATTCATCGACGAGGCGGTCGCCAGGAAGAAGCCGTTCCTGTTGTACGCCGCCTACAGCGCGCCGCACTGGCCGCTCCATGCCAAGCCGGACGACATCGCCAAGTATCGCCGGATGTACGCCGAGACCGGCTGGGACAAGCTGCGCCAGGATCGGCGCCGGCGGTTGATCGAATTGGGGCTGATCGGCGAGAAATGCCGCTTGACGCCTCGCGACGCGCGGGCGCCTGCCTGGGAAGAGGCCGAGCACACCGCCTGGGAGGCCGAGCGGATGGCCGTCTATGCGGCACAGATCGACTGCCTGGACCAGAACATCGGCCGGCTCCTGGAGACCGTCCGCCGCGCGGGAGTCGAGCGGAACACGCTGGTCCTGTTCCTCTCCGACAACGGCGCTTCCGATCAAGCGTACCGCGTGATCGACCAGCCCGGGCGGACCTGGCGACTCGACGGCACTCCGACGCGGTGCGGCAACGATCCGAGCATCATGCCGGGCGGCGCCGACACGTTCGTCACCTACGGCCCGCCCTGGGCCAACGTGAGCAACACACCCTTCCGCCAATACAAGGCGACGTGCTTCGAGGGGGGCATCGCCGCGCCGCTGATCGCCTACTGGCCGGAGGGGATCGAGCAGAAGGGCCGCATCGCGCACCAGCCCGCCCATCTGATCGACATCATGCCAACGTGCCTGGAATTGGCCGGCACTGCATACCCGGAGCGTTTTCGAGGGCGCAGCCTGCTCCCCCTGGAAGGCGCCAGCTTAGTACCGATTTTTCAGGGCGGCCGGCGCGACGATCACGAGGTGCTTTGCTGGAACGTTGCGGGCAGCCGCGCCGTGAGAATGGGCCGCTGGAAGCTGGTCGCCGCCAAGGGCAAGCCTTGGGAACTGTATGACCTCCAGGCCGATCGCTCGGAGATGGACAACCTGGCGGACAACCAGCCCGACCGGGTTCGGGAAATGTCGGAAGTCTATGCGCGATGGGCCAAACGCGTGGGGATCGCACCCAGTAGTTGACGCCATCGGGAGCGGGCAACTTCGGACGGTCGATCCGACCGCCCGCAACAGTTCGGCATAACCGTCGGCGGGGGCTATCTCCGTCTTCGCCGCGCCGGGCTACTTCCCAACGGCCATGCCGGGCGCGCCTCACGGCGCCGCCCCCAGGCAGAGCAGCTTGCCCTGCCGCGTGGCGTAGTAGAGCCGGCCGCCGGCGATCGCCATGCCGTCCCACAAGGGTTCGGCAAGGGCCGCTTCCGCCAGCGGTTGACCCCCGGCGGAGATCACGCGCAACCGGCCGTCGGCGGCGGCCACCAGCAGCCGCTGGCCGGCCAGGGCCATGGCATGGATCGGCGGCGAGTCCTTGCCCTGCCCGAACGGGTCCATCTTCCACGCGGCCTTCTGGGCCAGGCGGTCGTTGGGCCAGGGCATCTCGCCCTGCCTGCTGCGGCTGGAGGCCTCCCAGCCGGTGATCCACTTCGTGTCG
>JAMOAF010001005.1 GCA_023621895.1 Planctomycetota bacterium | reverse complement strand
AGAGGCGCCTTCCTTGAGGCTGACTTCCATGCGTACTCCGATTCGATAAGTGTCTTTGGCGACTCGAAACCGACGCCAGTGGCGCTTCCTTGCACCCGGCCAGCCAATCGGAGCACTCGGGGGCCCTCCGCCGCCGACGTCTCGGCTGGCGGCGCGGGCCTCGGTGAGCCTTCTCAGAAGGGGGGGCTCGGTGCATGACCGCAACTCGGTCAGTATATCCGCTAGGCGCCGTCTTGTGCAGGGCAGTCTCCCCACGAGCTCGCCGCCGCGCCGGCGGCCGTGCGGCGCCGAACCCGCTCGATTCCACCGCTCGCCCCCTGGATCCGCCGATCGGCGCCGGCGGGCTGGATCACTTCCTGCCCGACCAGCGAAGCATCTGCGTTTCCAGACTCAGGGGATAGGAGATTTCGACATTGGCGATTTCGCCGTCGGCCCCGCGGACGGCCGTCAACTCGGGCATGACCATTCCCGTATAAACCGGCTGGTCGAGTTGCCTGTATCGCTCGACCACCTCGTCGCGGAGCGCCGGGTCGAACGTGGTTCCGTGGCGGAGCAGCAGCGCTTCGGCCGCCTTGCGGTCGGCCTGCGACTTGATCCGCTGGATCTCGGCCAGCAGCCGCCCCGCGCCCTCGCGCCAGGCGACGGGACTGGCGACCACGTAATACGTCTTCCCGTCGCGGCGCTCAAGCCGGATGGCGTCTGAATTCTCCATCAGCCAATGAACGATTGCCTGGCGGTTCCGCATGTGGGCCTGTTCGATCCGGTTTCCTTCGGCGATCCGCCGAAGCTGCGTGAGCGCGTTCCGCGTGTAGCCCTCGTAGGCCGCCAGCTCGAGTTCCTTCAGGTCTTCCGCGGCCACCAGCCCCAGTTCGGCGAGCTTCGGATTGCCGATGAACCAGAGCGCCACCAGGTCGGCCCGCGCTTCTTCCAGTGGCGAGTAGTATTCGCCGATCGCCGTGACGGGGTCGACCTTGAGGCCTTCGGCGTCGCGCCCCGACCCGTGGCCGATCACCTCGTGCATGTTGACTTCCAGGTCGAGGACTCTGCTCGACCATTTGAGGGACCGCTGGAATTCCTCCTCGCTGTGGCAGAACTCGCGCCGCGCCTGCCTCGAAGTGGCCCCGTCTTGCGCTTCCAGGACATTGCTGAGCGACACCGACTTGCTGCCATAGTGCTCGCGGATGTCGCCGGCGTTGGGCAGATTGATCCCGATCGGACCCACCGGGCCGGCGTCGCCCGTGGCGATCACGACCTCGATCGCCTTGGCAGAAATCCCCTTGACCTGCTGCTTGCGGAACTCCTCGGCGTAGGGCATCTGGCCTTCGAACCAGCCGGCGCTGGCGGCGATCTTGGCGATCATCTCCATCTTCTCCGGATCGTTGAAATAGACCAGCCCTTCATAGGCCCCTTTCTGGCCGCGGGCGTCGAGATAAACCTCGATGAACCCGTTGATCGTGTCGACCGCCGAGTCGCGGTCTTCCACCCAGGCGATGTTGTAGGCGCGGAAGTCGATCGGATTGCCCGTCCGGTAGTAATGCGCCAAGAGGGCCAGCGCCCGGGCGGTCTGCGGCCTGGCCCAGGGGATGGCCTCTTCGAGGTGCCCGACGATCGCTCGGATCTGGCCGGCATAGAGGCCCGGCGGAACGGCATCGTCGAAGCCCGCCCGCCAGACAAGCTCGCGCAGCTTCCCGTCGCGCCGAACGAGCGTCGAATTGAGCGGGTAGCGCTCCTGGAAGCCCTCCAGGTCCTTGACGGTAACGCCCGAATAGAAGCTGTTGCAGCTTTCCCGGAGGATGTCTTTGCCGTCGCCGGGGGCGCTGTTGGTGCAATGGGAATCGACGGCCGGATCGGCCAGGATCGGCCAGAGCCTTTCGATCAGCCGCTCGGTCGTCTCACCCTTGCGCTTCGGAAGCTTCGCGCCGTTGGACTCGGCCTGTTGGGCGGCCTTCAAGAACGATTCCCGGGAGGTCTTGAGGACGTTCTTCTGGCTGGTGATGGCGCTGTGGGGTCCGTTGTTGATCCAGAA
>JAMOAF010000737.1 GCA_023621895.1 Planctomycetota bacterium | reverse complement strand
CGAGCGGCGCAACGACCTCCTGGCGCTGATGCACACCAAGGAAGATTTCCCCAGCTTCGGGCACATGATCCGCAGCGGCGCGACGACGATCTGGGAAGAGTGGGACGGCGACAATTCGCAGATTCACAACACGATGATCTCCGTCGGCCTGTGGTTCATCGAGGGGCTGGCGGGCATCCGCTACGACGAGCAGGCGCCGGGGTTCAAGCATTTCATCGCCGCGCCGGGCATCGAAAGCGGGCTGACGCGAGTCGAGGCTTCGCTGGCGACCGGCTACGGGAAGATCGCCAGTGCGTGGCGCGTCGAGGGCGATACCTTGACCTGGGAGCTGACGGCGCCGCCGAGCACCACGGCGACGGTCGTCATGCCGGCGGCGCAGCTCGGCGCGGTCCGCGAAAGCGGGCTGCCGGTGGAGTCTCAGCCGGGCATCAGCCGTCCTGTTGTCGAAAAGGGCCTGTTCCGCGCGGAGGTTGCCTCGGGTACGTACCACTTCACCAGTGAGCTTCCGCCGAAATGAACGGAGGGAACACGATCCACGGCTCGGTCCGCGCCGAGGAAAACACTTTACGCCGTCTTAAATTCCGATGAGCACCAGATCGCGAGCATCCACGACACCTCTGCAAAGCAAGCGGATTGCGGCCGTTCAGGCTCCGGCGATTCCGATCGTCGCCGACTGGATTCGCGCCACCCCGGGCACCATCTCCTTGGGGCAAGGGGTCGTCGGCTACGGACCGCCGCCGCAAGCGATCGATCGCATCCGCGACTTCCTGGCCGAGCCGGAGAGCCACCGGTATCAGGCTGTGCACGGCATTCCGCCGCTCTTGGAGCTGCTGTCGCAAAAGTTGCGGGACGACAACGGCGTGCAGGTTGGCGCCGATCGTTGCCTGATCGTCACTGCCGGCGGGAACATGGCCTTTTTCAACGCGATTCTGGCGATTGCCGACACCGGGGACGAGGTAATCATCACCTCTCCGTACTACTTCAACCACGAGATGGCGATCGCCATCGCCGCGGCCCGCGCGGTGCCCGTGGCCACCGACGAGCGATATCAGCTTCGGCTCGATGCGCTGGAGGCCGCGATCACGCCGCGGACGCGGGCAATCGTCACCATCTCACCCAACAATCCGACCGGCGCGGTGTATCCCGAGCAAGACTTGCGGGCGGTCAACGAACTCTGCGCCCGATGCGGGCTTTATCACATCAGCGACGAGGCCTACGAGTACTTCACGTTCAACGGCACATCTCACTTTTCGCCCGCTTCCATTCCCGGCAGCGAAGCGCATACGATCGGGCTGTATTCCCTATCGAAAAGCCATGGTTTTGCCAGTTGGCGGATCGGCTACATGGTCGCGCCGGAGCACCTGTTCGAGCCGATCCGCAAAATCCAGGACACGAATCTCATCTGCCCGCCGGTGATCTCTCAATGGGCAGCCGTGGGCGCCTTGGAAGCCGGAAGAGAATATTGCACGGACAGGCTTCCCGGGATGGTCGCCGTGCGTCGCGTTGTCTTGGATCGCCTGGGCGCGGCCGAGGACGTGTGCCGCGTGCCGGCCGCTGACGGCGCCTTTTACGTCTTGCTCAACGTTGCCGGAAAGCTCGACTCGATGTGCGTTGCGGAACGCCTGGTCCGGGAACACCGCGTGGCGGTCATGCCCGGCTCGACGTTCGGCGTCAGCGACCGGTGCGCCCTGCGCGTATCCTACGGACCGTTGCGGCCGGATACGGCGGCGGAAGGAATCGAGCGGTTGATCCGCGGCCTGCGAGCGATCGCCGCGGAGCAGCGGGCGTGGGGAACATCGCACGCAGCCCGCAGTTCTGACGGCTGAAACCTGACGGCTGAAACCTGACGGCTGACGACTCGCCCTCACAGCGCCTCGACGGCCAACCGCTGCAAGGCGGCTCGAATGTCCGATTCGTCGCCGTTGCCAAAACCGGTTCGCTGGATCAATAGCACGAAGATCATCCGCCGCTCCGGGTCGACCCAGCCCTGCGTGCCGAAGGCCCCGCCGTGTCCGAACGTGCCGGGCGAGAGCATCTCGGTCACCCCCTGCGGCTGGCGAACGATGCCCCAGCCCAACCCCCAGCCGTTGCCGGACGTGAAGCCGGTCTTCAAGTCGTCGGTTTGCAGGCGGGTCATTTCCCGCACCGCTTCCTCGGACACCACCCGTGCCGCCCCGAGCCGCCCGCCGCCCAGGATCATCTGGTAGAATCGCGCCAAGTCGGCGGCTGTCGAGAAGAGCCCGCCGGAGGGATTCGGGCTGCGATCCGGCGTCAGTGCACTGAGCCAGTGTTCGGTCGGCTCGATCGATTTGCCCTCGGGGCCGGGCTTGTAGAGGACGGCGATGCGTTTCTGCTGTTCGGGCGTTGGATGGAAGGTCGTATCGTTCATCCCCAGCGGCTTGAAAATCCGCTCGGCCAGGAACTGCTCGTAGGGCATTCCGGCGACGATCTCGACGACTCGGCCGCAGACGGTCAATCCCGGGCTATACTGCCACTTCTCGCCCGGCTGAAACTGGAGCGGCTCGGCCGCCAAGGCCTCGACCGTCTCGGCCAAGGTGCCCTGGTTCTGCTGGCCGCCGCCGATGCCGGAGGTGTGCGTCATCAAGTCGCGAATCGTGATCGGCCGCGCGGGCGGCTTTCCCGCGAGCTTGGACTCCTTGAACGCGGGAATATAGTTCGCTACGGGGTCCTCGAGCGAGAGCCGGCCCTCGTCGCGGAGGATCATCACGGCGGTGGCGGTGATCGGCTTGGTCATCGAGGCAATGGCGAAGATCGTGCCTTTCTCCATCGGCCGGCCATTGGCCAGGTCGGCCATTCCGACCGCCGCCAAGTGGACGATCTTGCCGTCCTTGGCCACGAGCGTCACCGCGCCGGACATCTGATGCTTCTCGACGAAGGATCGCATCTGGTCGGGAATCTCCGCCAGCCGGGCCGCATCCATCCCGACTTCGCTCGGCGGCGCCAGCGGCAAGTCGGACGCCGCCTCGCCCGAGCCGAGACAGGCAGCGGCGCCGAGGTACAAGATCATCCAGGCGATCGAGACGGGGCCGAGCCGACGATAGTCTGCGCTCATGGCAATTCTCCGGTTGTTTGAAGAGGACCTGGAACGTGTGGCCACCATTATCTTTAGCCTGAGAGCCGGCGGCTACCCTACTTCCGCTCAAGCAGAATAAACCACGCCAAGGCGCCCTGGACGCCGGGCTGCCTGGTGTCGAACCGCGTTTCGCGGAGTTCGAGCAGGTTGAAATCCGCGGAGAAGTCGGCGCGGATCTGCTCTTCTTTCACTCGCGGCGGACCGGATGCTCGCGCTTCGTTGGCGTTGCCGGCCAGGATCAACACCCGGGCCCCTTGCCGGGTGAGCTTGCGAAGCGACTGGACATATCCGGCCGCATTTGCCTGGCGCACGCCGTGGTAGCAGCCGCGGTCAAACACAAAATCGAACGGCTCCAAGTCCGGCATGTTCGTCGCATCGGCCAGCCGCCACTGGACCTGGGCACCGGCCGCTTTCGCTCTCCCGGCTGCACGGGCCAGCGCGGACGGCGCGATGTCGATGCCGGTGACGTCGAAACCCTGTTCGGCGAGGTAAACGGCGTTCGTGCCGGTGCCGCAGCCCAGTTCGGCCGCCCGGCACGGCTTGACAAGCCCACGGCGGAGGGCCTCTTGGAGGTTGCTCGAGGTCCTGTCGGTGTCCCAGCCGGGCAAACCGTCGCGGCGGTAGGCCGAGTCCCATCGCTCGAGCAGCTTAACGCCGTCGGCCGTGTAGGGCAGGATGCCGGCCGCCAAGGGGCGCTCGGCGGCCAACGCGCGCCCCTCGGCCGTCGCCACGGCGATCCGGCCGGGCGAGTCTTCCGAAAGCCATACGCGGTAGACAAGGCCGGAGGCCGCCAACTCCAGCGCGACCTCCTTGCCGGTGACCGCCATTTGGCAGTGCACGGAATCGGACTGGCCAGCCGGGCGGGCGTGCAGAACGTGAAGGAAGCGGACAGTCTGGGAGCCGGCCTCGGCCGGCGCGATCTCGATCCGGTGGTGCTGCCGGTTGGATTTCCCGCCCGCGTCCTCGAGCGAGCTGACGGTGACCTTTTCCGGCAGGAGGGTCCGGCAGGCCAGTTCGCCTTGCTGATCGCGAATCAGAATGCCCGCCTGCGAAATCTCCGGCTTGCCGGTTGAGTGGAGCAGCCAGCGGACGTCGAGGCCGGGCTCGAAAACGCGCACCGTGTCGTCGACCACGAACGTCGCCGGCTTCAGGAACAGGAACCGCCGGAGGAAGACGGGGGCTTTTTTCATTCGCCGGCCGCTGCGGAACTCGCCGTAGGCGTTCGAGGCATCGCCGAGCACATAGGTGAACAAGCGATTCTCCTCGAAGGCGACGATCTCGCCGGTGTCGAATTCCGAGCCCGGCGGCGTGGGGCCGAAGCGGGTTCGCGGATCGTTGCCATAAGCGCGCTGCCCCTGGCCGATCATTACCGTGTTGTGAAACAGCGTCTGCCTGGCCCCGTACTCGCCGGCGTCGATCGCCAGGTTCCCCCGCCGGGCGATGATGAAACTGTTCTGGTCGAAATGCTGGTGGCCGGCGTAGTAGTCGCCGCAAACGAACAGCGCCCAGGCGGCGTCGGTTTCCCAACCACTGCGCATCGATGCCCAGCCGATGCCTTGGAAGAGACGCCCCGTGGGAAGCGTTGCCCTGTCCGCGGCTGCAATGCCCGGATCGTACCAGGCCAGATAGGCCCAACACCGGGCGGCGTGAGTGGGCGGCGTCTGCTGGGCGGCCGATTGGGCCAGACCGCTTCGGTAGCGCGCGGCAAGCAGCGGAAGGTAGGCCGATTCCTGGTCACCCCAGCGGACTGGCGACTCGATGTCAGCCACCGGGGCCATCGAACGGTCATGGGGACGCGTGCAATAGACCAACCACTCGGCCGCGCCTCCCAAGGCCGGGCAGGCGGCAAACAGGTCTTCGCCGGTTGCCGTCCGCCACGCCTCGAGCTGGTGGGCGAACTCGTAGGCAAAGAAGCTCCAGTAGCTCATGCTCTCGTGCCACCCGCCGTCGCCAAGGCCTCCCACCTGGTTGACGGCCGGCACGAAATGCTGTTTCAAAAGCGCTTCGGCCTCGTCCAGGGCCCTGGCGGCTTCCGCATCGGCGAGCCCCTCGCCCGCAAGCGCCAGCCCCAGGTAGACGAGCGGGCCCCGCTCCAAGTAGACGTGGTTGTTGTAATCGCTGTGGCGATACTGCTTGCGCATCTGGGCGGCCAGCCAGGTCATCCGCTCGGCCATTTGCCGGCGTTCGCCCTCGGAAAGATCGGCATGGAGCCAGTCGTAGGCGCAGGCGAGCGCCTTGAGAATCCGCGGCCGCGTCCAACTGTCTCCCTCCGCCTCGCGTAAAAAGCCGATGTGCCCGCGTGCCCGGGCGAGCAGTCTCGCATCCCGGTCTTCGATCAGGTAGGCCAAAGCGATCGAGCAGAGTTCATCGGGCGCTATCCAAAGGTTGCTGCTCCGGCCGCTGCCGTAGGCGAAGGCCCGCATCTTCTCATAGACCGGCTTGAGATGCGCATCGCCGCGGCAGCGCTCGCGCAAAAGCGGCAGATCGCCGCCGCGGATCAAGACCCGCGGACGCTCGGCCACGAGGCGGATTTCCGCGTTGGAGTCGCCGGCCAGCATCGCCAGGGCGAATGCCGCCATCAAGGCTGGCCGCAAGACTGACGGCGGGTGGAGATCCTGTCGGCGGCTCATGGCGGGCGCCTTTCGTGCACTACGGCTTCTTTGACTGGAACACCGCTGGATGGATCGCCACTTCTTCGCCAGCCTCGATCCCCTCACGGATGACGGTCATCGAACCGTTGCTGGGACCGATCTTGACCGATCGCGGCTGCCAGCGGCCTCCGCGGAAGACCAGGCAGCAGTTGCCGCCGTTTACAGCATACACCGCCGAGGCCGGCACTTGGACCACGTCGTTCAGCGCGGCGATCGGCACCGACACCTCGGCCGTCACTCCGGGCCGGATTTCGCTCGTCGGCCTGCTGATCGCGACCACCACGTCGTACCGCTTGTTGCTGTCGCTAAGGCGCGTGGCGCGCGTGGGGTAAGGGTGGATCGCGGCCACCTCGCCAGCAAGCATCTGGCCGGGCGCGCCGTCGAGATAGACTTCGGCGGGCATTCCCTTCCTGAGCAGCGGCATGTCCGCCTCGCGGACTTCCATGCGGACGCTGAGTTCTTCCAACCGGCTGAGGCGCAAGATCGCCTGGCGCCGGCGAACGAACGAACCCTCGGCGATTACGCTGCCGTCGTCGTGGCTTCCGCGTTGCGGATCGGCGTAGAAGACGACCCCAGGGGAAGGCGCGGTGATCGTGCAGCCGGCAATCTGCTGCTCGATTCTCTCCAGCAGCCCGGCATGAATCTCTTCTTCCTGGCGCTTCGCGCGGACCTTCGCCTCGGCCGATGCGAGTTCGCCCTCGAGCTCTTTCAGACGCCGCTTTTTGGTGAATTTCTCAAACGACTCGAGGCTCGCCTTGGCCCGCTCCAGCTCGCGTCTTGCCAGTTCGACGTCGAACTGCCTGGCCTCCAGGTCCTCGACCGTGCCGTCGCCCCGTTTTGGGTTTTTCTTGGCCGACTCGAGCTCTCGTTCCGCCCTCTCCAACGCCCCTTGCGCGGAGAAGATCGAGTGCTCGCTCGCTTGCTTGTGCTCCGGAGCGATGCCTTCGAGATACTCCTGAAACGAAAGCCTGACTTTCTCCAATTCGTTTTCCGCCTCGGCCACTTCCGCCCGCAGGCGGCTGCATTGGAGCTGCTCCTGCAAGCGTTCTTCCTTGAACGCGGACGAGTCAAGCTCTACGAGCAGGTCGCCTTTCTCCACGCGGGTGCCTTCGGGGACGATTTCCAGGATCATCGTTCCTTCGGGGGACTGGCCGCCGACCTCGCAGCGAACCTCGGCGCCGCTGGCGGCGAAAACCGTTCCCCGGGCGTTGACCTCGTGATGAAACACCCCCCGCTCGGCTGGAAAAACGCCCGGCGACGGCGCGGCCTTCCACTGGCAACCAGCCAGGAAGCAGACCGCCGCGCTGGCGAGCAGCCAATACCTTGCCATGTTTCACTCGCGAATCAACTCTCGGACCGTCATCCCCGAGGGGATCATCGGCAGCACGTGCTCCTGGTAGGGTACGGCCACGTCGAGCAAGTAGGGTCCCGGCGAATCGATCATTTCCTGAATCGCCGCGGCCAGTTCCGACTTCTCCATGACCTGGCGCCCTTTCCAGCCGAAGCCTTGGGCAATCGTCACGAAATCAGGGTAACGCTCATCGGGGCCGATTCCCTGGCCGCGGCCGATCGCCTCCGGGTTGTCGATCGGCCCGAGATACGTGTGCGCGCGGTTGGCGTTGTGGAACCGATCTTCCCATTGCACCACCATGCCCAGGTGCTGGTTGTTCAACAGCAGGACCTTGACGGGGATTTTCTCGCAGAAGCAAGTGGCCAGCTCCTGGATATTCATCAGCAGCGAGCCGTCGCCGTCGATATCGACCACGAGCTTGTCGGGGTGCGCCACCTTGGCGCCCAAGGCGGCCGGCAATCCGAAGCCCATCGTGCCCAGGCCCGCGCTGGAGAGCCAGGTCCGCGGCTTCGTAAAGCGATAAAACTGAGCCGCCCACATCTGGTGCTGGCCGACGCCGGTGGCGATGATCGTGTCGCGATCCTTCGTCAACCGCCAGAGCTCGTGGATTGCGTGCTGCGGCAGGATCGACTCGGCATCCTCGTCGTACTTCAGGGGGTCCGCGGTCTTCCAGGCATCGATCCGCTTGGACCACTCGCCGATCTCGGCGGGCCGCTTGACGCGCTTGTTCAGCTCGCCAAGGGCGTACTTCACGTCGCTGACGGAAGCCAGATCGGTGCTCCGAATCTTGTTGATCTCCGAGGCGTCGATGTCGACGTGGACAATCTTGCCGTGCTTGGCGAACTCCGAGACCTTTCCGGTCACCCGATCGTCGAAGCGGACCCCGAAGGCCAGCAGCAGATCGGCCTCGCTGACGGCCAGGTTGGCGTAGACGCTCCCGTGCATGCCGAGCATGTCCAAGGCCAGTGGATGGTCGCCCGGAAAGCCGCCCAGGCCGGTCAACGTGGTCGTCACGGGAATGCCGGTCTTCTTGACCAGTTCCAGCAGTTCCGGCGCGGCGCCGGACGACACAATCCCTCCGCCGGCATAGATCACCGGACGCCGCGACTCGGCGATCAGCCGGGCGATGGCCTCGATCTCCGCATCCGTCGCCAGCGGCCTCACTTCCGTGTAGCCCGGCAGGTCCATCGGTGCGTCGTAGTCGGGCACGACCTGGGCCAATTGGACGTTCTTGGGCAAGTCGATCAGCACCGGGCCGGGCCGCCCCGTACTAGCCACGTGGAACGCCTCGCGGACCACCCGCGCCAGGTCATTCGGATCGATGACCAGGTAGTGGTGCTTGGTCACGCTGCGGCAGACTTCGATGATCGGCGTCTCTTGGAAGGCGTCGCTGCCGATCACCGAGGTACCGACCTGGCCGGTAATGGCGATCAGCGGGACGCTGTCGAGCCTGGCGTCGGCGATCGGAGTGACGAGATTCGTCGCGCCGGGACCGCTGGTAGCGCAGCAGACGCCAACCTTGCCGGTCGAGCGAGCATAACCCTGGGCGGCGAACCCCCCCCCTTGCTCGTGCCGGGGGAGAACGACGCGGATCTTGTCGCGAAACCGGGTCAGCGCCTGGTGCAGCGGCATGCTCGCCCCGCCCGGGTAGGCAAAAACCGTGTCAACCCCGTGATTGACGAGAGCCTGCACGACGACGTCGGCCCCGCTGGTCGGTTGCGTCGGACTGCTGGACTTGACTCTCGCTTGGGCTTCCACGGTGGACACGGGGTTTACCTCCAACCTCGGGGGCAACGGAAAAACGAAAAACTCACGCCAATCTGGGGGGATTGAGCAAGCTGCGAAAATTACGTCAACAACGGGCATCGCGGCGCTCGCCCGGCCGGCTACTCAAGCCGACCTTGGCGGGGTGCGCCCGCAAGCAATTTAGTATATATCTCGCTGCGGCCGGTTCCAAGGCGGCGCTTGGCCCGGCGAGCAGAATCATCTTCCGACGCTTCCGGCGGGGTGCGATGCCGCCGGCCCGCCGAGCACGGTCCCCCTTTCCGCCGCCCAGCTTGTGGCTTACGATCCTAGTTTTGCCGTGAAGGGAATCTCGAGTTCGATGGAGCTGAACCCGGCCCAGAAAGAAGCCGTGCTGACCACCTCCGGACCGCTACTGGTGTTGGCCGGCGCCGGGACGGGAAAAACCCGCGTCGTCACCCTGCGAATCGCCGAACTGATCCGGCGGGGGACGCGCCCGTCACGAATTCTCGCGGTCACGTTCACCAACAAGGCGGCCGCCGAGATGCAGCAGCGGGTCAGCTCGCGGCTCGGGCGTCGGCGCAAGGAAAAACCGGAGATTTCCACCTTTCACTCCCTTTGCGTTCGCATCCTCCGGCGGAGGATCGAAAAACTCGGCTATCCGTCGCAATTCGCGATCTACGATCGCGGCGACCAGGAGAGCATCGCTCGCGGCGTGCTCCGCGAGATCAAGGCCGCCGACGCGGTCTTGCGCCCCTCCGATCTGTTGTTCCTGATCGGCAATTGGAAGACCGCCTGCCTTCGCCCCGACGAGGCCGCCAGCGTTGCCCAGACCGACCGCGAGCACCTCGCCGCGGCCGCCTACCGCCGCTACCAGGGGGCGTTGCGGGCTGCCGGAGCCGTAGATTTTGATGATCTCCTGCTGCTGACCGAGGAGCTGTTCCGCCGATTCCCCGACGTCCGCCGCGAGGAGGCAGCGCGCTTCGACCACCTTCTGGTCGACGAG
>JAMOAF010000949.1 GCA_023621895.1 Planctomycetota bacterium | reverse complement strand
GCCGGCCTCGCGGGCGTTCGCCGAGCTGTGCCAGAAGAGCCTCGCCGAGAGCGGTTTTGTCTCCGTCGAGCGGGCCGAGGGGCAGCCGTTCGAGGTCGCCGCCGCTCTCGATTCGCTCGCCCAGTCGGGGAGGGAACCGGCCGCGATCCTCGTCTCCGGCGACGTCGCCGGCCAGTGGACGTTTCTCTCGCCGCGGGGATTCCACGAGCGGTTTCCGCGGTTTTCCCGCACGCAACTCGTCGTGCCCGGCGACTATCTCTGGCCGGTCTTTCTCACCCGGTCGAACCTCGAAGCGGTTCTCAACCGGATCGTCGTGATTGCCATCGTGGCGATCGGCATGACGCTGGTGATCATCTCGGCGGGGATCGACCTTTCGGTCGGCAGCCTGGTTGCCCTGGCGGGAGTCGCCAGCACGCTGACCATGCAGGCGATGGGCGGCAAGGCGGCGCCGCCGGCGGCCGTCTATGCGGGCGTGGCCGTGGGCACGCTGGCATGCCTGGCAATCGGGGTGTTTTCCGGGGTGATGGTCGCCTGGTTCCGCGTCGCCCCGTTCATCGTCACGCTGGCCGTGATGATGATCGGCCGCGGGCTCTCCCTGCGATTGACCGGGGGCAACACGATCTACGACGTGCCGGCCAGTTTCGAGTGGCTCGGGCAAGGGCGGACCCTGGGGGTCGGCAACTCGCTCTGGCTGTTGACCCTGCTGTATGCGGCCGCGCACCTGGTGATGACGCGGACGAGCTTCGGGCGCTACGTCTATGCGATCGGCGGCAACGAGCAGGCTGCTCGGCTTTCGGGCGTGCCGGTGCGGGGAGTGCTCGTCTCGCTCTACGGCATCTCGGCGGCGATGGCGGCGCTGGGGGGATTCATCTGTGCCTCGCGGGTCTCGAGCGGCGTGCCCAAGCCGCCCGATCTATTGGAGATGTACGTGATCGCCGCCGTTGTCGTCGGCGGGACGAGCCTCGCCGGCGGGTCGGGGAGCATCCCGGGCACCCTCGTCGGCGCGCTGATCATCGCCGTGATCCAGAACGGCATGAACTTGATGAATATTGACGCCTACACGCAGTACGTGGTCCTCGGCGCGATCATCCTCGGCGCCGTCCTGGTCGACGGCTTGCGCCACAGCGAGCGTTTCCGCCGCCGGCTTTCGGTGCGAAAGAAAGAGAAAGAGAGTCGATGAATACTCGAGTTTTCGCTATCCTTGCGGTTTGCATCGTGATCGCCGGGACCGGCTGTAACCAGGCGCCCCCGCCCGGTGTTGAGGGTGAGGGGAGTCTTCCGACGAAGTCGCTCGGCACGATCGGCATGACGTGCATGGACCTTTCGAATCCGTTCTTCCGGCTGATTGCCGACGTGATGACGGAAGAGGCGAAGAAGGCCGGCTTCGACATCATCTGCCTCGATGGCGAATACAATGCCGAAAAGCAGAACACGCAGCTTGGCGATTTCGCCGCGCGGAGCTGCGCGGCCGTGTTCTTGAACCCGGTCGATTCGAACGCGGCCGGCGCCGGGGTGAAGAAGGTTCACGAGGCGGGCATTCCCGTCTTCACCTTCGACGTGCAGGTCACCCAACCGGAGGCCGCCGCGATGATCGTCTCGCACATCGGCAGCGACAACTACCAGGGGGGGCGGCTGGCCGGCGAGAGCATGATGCGGGCGACAGGCGACAAGGGCAAAATCGCCATCATCACCTACCCGGAAGTCACGTCGTGCCAACTTCGCGTGAAGGGTTTTCGCGACTTGCTCGTTGAGAAGAAGAGCCGTCTGGAGATTGTCAGCGAGCTTTCCGGTCGGGGCAACATCAACGACGCCCTGAACACGGCGACGGACCTCCTTCAATCGCATGGCGAGATCGTGGGGATTTTCGCGATCAACGACCCGTCGGCGCGCGGGTCATACACGGCGGTCAAGACCGCGAACAAGCAAGGCCAGGTCGTGATCATCGGATTCGACGCATCGCCCGAGGGAAAAGAAGCGGTGTTTGAGAAGAAGCTCTACGACACTCCCCGCCAGTTTCCGAGAAAGATG
>JAMOAF010000500.1 GCA_023621895.1 Planctomycetota bacterium | reverse complement strand
CGAGGGCAGCAACTCCTTTCCGGCCTGAAATCTGCCATCACCTATTTTCGGAACCAAAAGTCGCGTATGAACTACAGCTATCACGTGGCTCGTTCCCAGCCGATTGGGAGCGGAGTGACCGAGGCCGCCTGCAAGGTCCTGATCAAGCAACGGTTCTGCAGATCGGGTTCCCGTTGGAAAGAGGAAGGGGCATCGGCGGTCTTATCGATTCGCTCTCTGAAACTAACACCCGGCCGTTGGACCGCCTTTTGGAAGCGCATTTCCCAATATGGGTATCGCCATCAGCCTGCATAATCCAATACATCATCTTATACGAGCACCCCACGAGACAGCGGCCGAATCGGGCGCGGCCGGCTGGCGGCCTCCCTCAGTCTCGACGCGCGAAGCGGTTTCTTCTTCAGGCAACGTCAGGAAGAGCGTCATTACCGCGCTGACAAGATAGAGAACGGCGTAGATCCACATCACGCCGCCCACGCCCACGACCGGCAGGCACATCCACACGATGGCCGGTCCGACCCAGTTGCTCGCGCCCGCGCCCAGATTCAGCAGCGACATGGCCGCACCCTTGTTCTTCGGCGCCAGCGACGGCATCAGGGCCGACAGCGGAACGTAGCCCGCCAGCGTCGCCCCGTAAAGCACCGCGGCCACGACCGCCAACGGGTAGTTCACTCCGAACGTGGTGGGCAGGTAATAGAACAGCAGGGTCGTGACCGCCGATCCCACTCCGCCGCAGAAGGCCACCGTCTCGCGCCAGCCCAGCCGGTCGCCGATGAATCCGAACAGCAGGTTCCAGATGATGTTGCTCAGGAACATGAAACTGAGCAGGCGGAGCCACTGGTGCAGCTCGAAGCCAATCGTCTCGGTGAAATAGATCGGCAGGAACACGATAAAGCCGTTCTGCGGTGCCGTGTTGATAATGCGGACGATGCAGCCGACGGCCGTCTTCGGCTTCTTCCAGGCGATGGAGACGCTGGAAAACAGGGTCAGCAGGGGGTGTTCGCCGTGCGGGGCCAGGCGGCTGCGGCCAATGGGCTCGCGGATGCCGAAGATCGCCACCAGTCCGCCCAGACCTACCAGGGCCAGCGACCACCAGAGCGTCTGGTAAGCGCCGACCAGGGGAATCATCAGGCTGGCAAACAGCGGACCCAGCGTCATCAAACCGCCGGTCAGGGCGAACCAGAACCAACCGACCGCCGTTCCCAGGCGTTGCTGCGGAGTGGCCACGGAGATCCACACCAGGAATCCGTAGGCAAACAGGGGATAGCCGAAACCCCGCAGGGCGTACATGACGATCACTATGGGGTAACTGCCCGGGGCCACGCCCAGGGCCAGGAATCCCGCGTGGAACACCACCCAGATCCACAAACCGAGCTTCATCACCTGCCGCGGCCCCCACAGGTCCGAAAGGGCCCCCGACAACCAGGCCGAAATTGCCACGGTGATCCCGTAGGCCGTGAACACCAGCGCCACGGACTCCTGGCTGGCGATTCCCCGCTCGACCAGGTATTTCGACAGGTAGCCCGCCTCCACGCCGTCGCCGATCATGAACAAGAGCAGTCCCACGTAGCCCCGGAAAAGCGGCGGGAAGATGCCGATCCGATCCAGGAACCCACTTCGCGCCCCATCGACATGTTTGTCACGCAGCATCGCTATGCTCCTCATTGAATCGAGCCGTTTTCATCGCGTCGCTTCGCGCAGACGCCGCAATTCCTCCTGGCGCTCGGCGTCGTTCCATCCGAGCGTCTCCTGCATCCACGCGGCAGCCTGATCTGCGACGAGGCAGTTGTCTCTCTCGTAGTAGTGCCACTCTGTCCGTCTGAGCATGACGTCGTCGAGGTGGACCGCCCACTCGCGACGGCAGTAGTGTTCGACGGCCTCGCGGGTCACCGGGGGCGGCTGCACCCCGCTGAATGCGGCGGCCGCCGGCTCCAGCAGTGGCTCTTTGCCGGTCCGGCATGGCGGCAGCTTGGCGCCCAGGTGCCGGCCCGCAAGGTCCACCGTCTGCTCGGCCATCAACCGGTAGGTCGTCAGCTTGCCGCCGGCTACGTCGATCCAGCCCGGCTCGGGCATGCGGATCTGGTGCTGCCGCGACGTGTTCGAAGGGCTTCCCTTCTTCTCCAGCCCCGACGCGATCAACGGGCGAACGCCGGCCCAGTGCGACATGACGTCGTTGGCCTCCAGGCGGGCCGGCGGAAACGTCTGGTTCGTTATGCCCAGCACGTAGGACACGTCTTCCTCGGCGGTGGGCACATCCTCGAGCGGCCCGTCGTAGTCGGTGTCCGTTGTGCCCAAAATCACCCGTTGCCCCCACGGGATCACGAACAGGATCCGCTTGCCCTCGGCCATGACCACCGCCTCGCCCGCCGGAAACCGCTCCTGGTCCACGACCAGGTGGATGCCTTTCGTCAGCCGCAGCCGCACGCGGCTGTGAGGGAGCCGATCGGCCCAGCAGCCGGTGGCGTTGACCACGCAACGGGCCGCGACTTCCACCTCCCGGTTTCCCCGCTCGTCGCGGACCCGGCAGGTCCAGCCCGACGCCGTCCGTTCGGCTCCGGCGAAGGAAGTGTAGTTGCGGACCAGCGCGCCGTGGCCCACGGCCGACCGGAGGGTGTCGATCGCCAGGCGCGAGTCGCTCGTCAGCCCGTCGAAGTAGCGAACCCCGCCGGTGAGACCCTGGCGGTTGATGTTCGGCAGCTTCTCGGCCATCTGCGAGGCGGAGAGGGTGCTGCTGGGGCCGAGATTCCGCCGCCCGCAGAGCAGGTCGTAGATCTTCACCCCGATCGAAAGCTGCCATCGCACCCACGGCGTGCCGCGAAAGGTGGGGAACAGGAAGGGGAGCGGCCAGGCCAGGTGCGGAGCGATGCGATGCAGGGTGAGTTTCTCCACGCTCGCCTCGTGCACCAGGCCGATCCGGCCCTGGGCCAGGTAGCGCAGCCCCCCGTGCAGGAGGCGTGACGACCGGCTGCTGGTTCCGAAGGCGAAATCGTGACGGTCAACCAGAGCCACTCGCAGGCCTCGCATCGCCGCGTCGCGAGCCACTCCCGATCCGACGATCCCGCCGCCGACAACCAGCACATCCCACTGTCCCTCGGCCAGGCGTTCGAATTCGTTGGTCATTGAACCGCTTTCTTCAGGCATCATTCAACTTCTTTCTCGCATCGACTTGCCCGCAGGAGTTTGCCAAGGAAACCGATGTCGGGAACCACCAGGTCGGGCGGTGGCTCGACCGCTTCGGCCTCTTCCGCCGTCGCCTCGCCCGTCAACACCAGCACGCTCGCCGCTCCGGCGCGGTGGGCCATCGCCATGTCGGTGTACAGCCGGTCGCCCACCACCGCCAACTCGTCGGGGCGGAGGCCGTGGCGCCGGCACACGCCGTCCAGCATCCGCGGGTCGGGCTTGCCGAGAACTGTCGGCGATCGCCCTGTCGCCGCCGTGAGGCACGCGGAGAGCGCTCCGCAGTCGACCAGCACCGTGGGCTGGTCGGTTGGGCAGACGCGATCGGGATGGCTGGCCAGGAACGGCAGCCCCCGGCTGATCCACCAGGCCGTGCGGCAGAGGTTCTCGTAGTTGAGGCCCGTGTCGTAGCCTACGACCACCGCCTCGGGGTCGCCGTTGCCGACCACAAAGCCGGCCTCCTCCAACTGCCGCGCCATGCTCGGCGTCCCCAGGAGCCACAGCGTTCGCACTTGCGGCAGATGGGCCCGAAGATACTCGATCACCGCGTCGGTCGACGTGTAGACCTCGTCGCGCGACGTAGCAATCCCCAGCCCCCGCAGCTTGTCGACGTAGTCCTGGATCCCCCGGGACGAGTTGTTGGTGATGAATGTGTGGCCTATCCCCAACTCGTTGATGACTTGGAGGAACGGCAGCGTGCACGCGAACAGGGTCGAGCCGCTGTAGATCGTCCCGTCCATGTCGAGGACCAGGTGCCGGATTCTTTCCAGGTTACAGGGCATGTTCAATCAGCCGAAAGTCACCTTAGAGCCCCTTAAAAACCGCCGCCCTCGTCAACGCCCCGGCCCGGCGCCTCGATCGGCCAGCGCCCCCGGGGACCGAAAATCTGCGCCAGGGCCGGCTCGAAGAACTGGATGTGCCTGGCCAGGTCGAGCACCGTGAACCGCCGACGGATGTAATAGGCCTGCCGGTAGGCTTCCCGCAGCCGCACCGGCGCGATCCCGATCTGCTTCGGCATCGAGGCGCATCCGGCCGCCTTCAGGCGCTCGGCAAGTTCGTCGAAGGGAAGCAGATGCTCGCGCAACCGGCAGCGCAGCTCCGGCCACACGGTTCTCAACCGCTGGAGCTGGTCGCGGATCGCCGCCCCATCCACGTATTTCGCCCGCGTCTCCTCCAGCGCCTTGGCTCTCAACTCGGGTCGGTCGAATCGGTTCTCAATGTCGGCCTCGATCGCGGAGAGTTCCGGCCACTCGGCGGCCAGGCGGCCGGCGTCGAGATTCTCCAGCGCCAGGGGGAGAATCTGCTCGTAGAGGGCGGACGAAGCCAGCGTGCCGATCCCGACCTTGAAGCCGTGCGAAGGCGCCCGGCCGTTGTGGACGTGGTTCTGCATGTCCCACAGGTGGCTGAACTGATGGTCGGCGCCCGAGGCCACCCGGCTGGTCTTTGTCCACTGCATGGCAAGGCCCGAAACCAGCAGCCCCTGGATCAGGCCGTGGACCGCCCGCCGGTCGCCCTGCCGTATTCCGTTGGGGTCGGCAATCCAGGCGCGGAGCCGGCCGTGCATCATCTGCCAGCCGGTCGGGTCGATCGACTCCACGCCCAGCGCATCGGCCGCCAGCCAGTCCGCCCCAGCCGCGATTTTTGCCAAAAGGTCGGCATAGCCCGAAGCGTTCATCCCCTCCGGCGCCGCTTCGATAACCTCCAGGTCGGCCAGCACTGCCACCGGAGCCGGGCATTCGAACGTCTGTTTTGAACCCTCGCGGGTGATCGACGCACCGAACGCCGTGTAGCCGTCCATCGAGGCCGCCGTCGCCACGCACAGGTAAGGCCGCCCGCAGTGGTGCGAGGCGAGCTTGGTCATGTCGTTGATCGTGCCCGAACCGACCGCCACGGCCACGGCATCCCCCGAGGCCAGGTAGCGCCCGATCGCTTCGACGTGAGGATAGTCGGCGTGCAGGTCCGGCTGGTCGAAAACCAGCGGTTCCGGGCACGGATGGCCGGCCCGCCGGAAGCTGTCGACCACGTCCCTCCCCGCCGCCGCAAACGTGTTGGCGTCGGCCACGATCGCCGCCGGCGTCGGACCGAACAACTGTTCAAACACTTCGGTCGCCTGGCGACGCACGCCACGCTCGACGCGCACCACGCGGGTCCGATCGGCGGCCGAAAGAGCCCGCTCCAGCAATTGTTCGTCTTCCGACGGTTTTCTCACGAACGAGCCTCCAACAACGCCGCGGCGCCCGCACGATCGATCACCAGCGACTTGACGATTCCGCCCTCCAGTGCCCCGAGAATCGCCTCGGTGCGGTCGCTTCCCGCCACCACGGCAATCACTCCCTCCGCCCGCCGCAAGTCGTCCAGCTCGATGCTGATCACGCGGTCGCGCAAGGAGGTCCGGCACTCCTTTCCATCGCGATCGTAAAACCGCCCGCAGATCTCGCCCACCGCCCCGGCAGCGGCCAGTTGCGCCGCGTCGTCTACAGGAAGAACACCCCTTTCCACAAAGACCGAGTTGTGCAGCGTGCCGATCCCCACCAGCGCTGTCTGGACTCCGCGGAGCTGATCCATGACGGACGAGACCGATGCCAACCCTTGCAGCGTTTTGCGGGTCTTTGCGTCGGGCAGGATGGCGGGCGTGTTGAGAATGAAGAATTGCCCGCACCACCGCTTGGCCAGGATCCGGCCCAATTCCAGGGCGTCGTAGGGCCCCACCGTGGCGTCGATGTTACCCATCGATTGCACAACCGTGAGCCCCTCCACGCCGGGAGGCGCGGTCATGCTGTGGATCAGCCACTGCATTGTCCGGCCGCCGGCGATCGCCACCATTCCCTTGGACGGAATCCACCGCGCCACCCAGGGCGCCGCAAAGTGCGTCACGCTCTGCCGCAACTCCAGGGCGTTCAGGCCCTTGGCCGTCTTGACCACAACCGCCTGGCGAAGCCCCAGCCGGCCCTCCAGTCGGCTTTCCAGTTCATGATCCCGTGGGTCATACTCGGCAACCGTGATCCGCACGAGCCCTCGCTGGCGCGCCTGGGCCAGAAGGCGCGAGACCTTGGCCTGCGACACGTTGGCCAGCCGCGCCACGTTCGTCTGCGGCAGCCCGTCAACGTAGTAGAGATTGGCGATCTGCACCAGCAACTCGTCCGATGCGTTATTGTTTTCAGCCATGTTGCCCCCGACCAGAATACGAGACCAACGGGCTAACGGTCCCTCACGTCTATCGAATAGTTATTCACGATTCTAATTCATCTGCCGCCAGACTAATACCGCCGCTTTGCGCTGTCAAGAGTCGATCGCTAGTGCCGCAAATCACAATTGATGGGACATGAAGAGCTTGTCTTGCCCAGATTGTTGCGGTTTTTGTTTTCCCAAGCAACGCATCTTGCACAGTTTCCGTTGCATTGAAAAGCCTTCCTCCAGTCTGATGACCGTGATTTTTTACGTCTCGGTCTCAAACAGGAGGAAGGAGATGTGCGGCAAGGCGGTCAAGATCGTGGTTACGGAATGGCAGGAAGCCATCCTGCAACAGATCGTGCGTTCGAGGACTGCGTCCCAGCGGCTTGTGCAGCGGGCACGCTTGATCCTACTGGCATTTGGCGGCCTACTCAATGGGGCCGTCGGCGAAGCGATCGGGTTGGGCCGAAAGCAAGTTGGCCTCTGGAGGCGACGTTGACAGCAGTCGTTCGACGCCTTACTGGCGGTCGAGTTTCGCGAGCCGCAGGCAGTACTTCACCGTGCAGCCCGTCGCCGAGATCGAACGGCTCGTCCCGGCCGACGTCGGCGCCAGCCGCCGGCTGGACCAGGATGGCAAGTGGGTGCCCAACCGCGACAGCGTCGATGAGCGCCTCATCCGCCAGTACCAGGCCGGCGGATCCAAGGCCATTAGCAGCCCCAAGGAAGTTGGAGGTATGCCGGCCATCGAGGGTGGCGAGCCCTGGCCCGACTCCGACCATGACGGCATGCCCGCTGCCTGGGAAATGGCGCATGGCCTGAATTCCCTCGCCAACGACAGCGCCGGCGATAAGGATGGAGACGGCTACACCAACCTCGAGCAGTTCCTGAGCTCTCCGCCGTCAAGATGACGCGCACTCGAGCAGATATGGCCCATGGCCGCAACCCAGGCGCAATATCGCGATCGTAGCTCGTGACTGAAATCGAATCGTGATTCGCTTATCTCGGGCGCTGACATTCAGATCCTCAAGTAACTTAACCAGCCGATCATGCTTCCGGGGGGGGCACGTCGAAGCCCTCACATAAGTTGACAGGGATGGCAGAATTCACCTCGATTGCTGTGATCACGGCCAACGCATTTCCAGAATTCTTTCGGGGGGTTGGTCGGGATCTGACCAGACACCTGGCTATTCTGGGACTGCGGAACGGATTCCGGCGCCGAAAACCACCAGGATGTGCCAGGCCAGGAGCCCGCCATGCCGACCGAGAAGCGATGCCAGAACCACGACCGGGGCCTCCCGAGGACGAAGAACGGGACCCGAAATACGCAGTTGTGCGCCAATGCTTGCACGAGCGCGGTTGGCTGTGGATGGGCTGCATCGTGTTCAGCCAGTATCGGGACTCCATCCAGTGGTTGGAAGACGCTTGGGTGGCCATGGCCCTCGGCGAAAAGGAGCGGGCGAAGAAGATCATCGATGAATTGCCGAAGAGCCACCCCTTCGAGCTTCGATACACGCACGTCGCGAAGATCAACTGGGAGTCATGCCGCCAAGTATTGGACGCAGCGGAGAAACAGCGGGTCCTCACGGCGGGCTGGTGACAGATGCGGCTATCCAGGTATGGAACTCCTCTCCGACGGCTCGATCGTCGCCACGACCTACATCAAGCTCTGGAACGACACACGCAAGCACTCCGTGGTTTGCACACGCTTCCGTCTGGAAGAAACCGACGCCCGCCTCGGTGCCATGAACGGCGAGTGATGGCCGCCTTGGCTCCACCTGTTACCACCCTCATGCCGCGATGGCACGACCGTGTCCCGGCAGGTTATCATGGTGCGCACTGCAACACCGAAGAACAAGGAGCCGCCATGCAAAGATACCTCATTCGCCAACTCCAACGCTTGGCGTGGCTCGATGCCCATCTGGCATCCACGGGCGTCTGTGCCACACATGCGTCCAAGCGATTGAAAACCAGCGACAAGACGATCCGGCGAGAACTGGACCTGCTCCACGAACTCTCTCCGCTGGTCTACGTCGAGGACGACCAGTTCGGTCGCCGGCGCTGGTTCTACGCCGATCGGCGCCGCCGGTTGTTCTCCGAGTGGTTTGCTGGGAGAAACCGCAAAAGCAGATAGTGAGCGTCGCAGAGCGAAATGCCTGTGAGAGTCTGAGAGCAAATCCATGGTCTTTCCAATCGCCGACGACAACAGCGACCGAACCACTTTTCCCGTAGTCAACGTGGCCCTGATTGCGGCCAACGTGCTGGTCTTTGTGTTCTTTCAGGGCTTTGGGAGCAACACCGATTTCACGTTCGCCGTTTCCACGGTACCTGCCGAAATCCTCAGCGGGCGCGATGTGGTGACCGAAGATCGGATCGTCGAGGTCGACTCAGTCGACGGCCCGCAGCAGGTCGGGATGCCGGGGCTGCGCAAGACGCCGATCCCGGTCTACCTGACGCTGCTGACGGCCATATTCATGCACGGCGGAATCGCACACCTCTTGGGAAACATGTGGTTTCTGTGGATCTTCGGCGACAACATCGAACACGACCTTGGTCGAGCCAGATATCTGGCGTTCTACCTGCTGTGCGGTATCCTGGCCTCGCTGGCCCATGTGATGCTGAATACCGAGGGCCCGGGTGCCATGATTCCCAGCCTGGGCGCCTCGGGGGCTATTTCCGGCGTGATGGGGGCCTACATGCTGCTGCACTGGAATCGGCAAGTGACCGTGCTGCTGTTCCGCGTGGTGACCGACGTGCCGGGCTTCGTGGCCGTGGGCATCTGGTTCTTGTTCCAGCTTATCAGCGGCCTGGGGATGCTGGGCGGCATGGAAACCGGCGTGGCCTACGGGGCCCACATTGGCGGTCTTGTTGCCGGCGTCGTACTTGCCAAGCCCTTCATGGTCGGTCGCAGCCGCAGGCGCGCCAGGCCGTGGAGACGGCCGCGCCGGTAATTCAGAAGACACACGAGCACAGAGACTCCGGCAACCGTTCGTATTCGTCGTCGACTCTCTGTTTTTCGGCCAGCCATATGGCCAGACACCGAATCAGGTTCGGCGGAAGTCCGCGATTTCTCGGGCCTTGGACCTCGGAGAGCCGCCAGGTGCCTGGAGCAATGCCGCTCGACACCAGTTTCATCGTCGCCCGAATCATTTCCCATCGTGGGAGCACGTGATATCGGGCGAGATCCTGGCGGGGCCAGCACTGTGGGTAAGGCTGCTTCCCGCACGCGGAACGTGGCGGGTGGCAAGGGAGCGTTTTGAGGCCTACTCGCAGTTTCGTGGCGGGCGGAATCCTGCTTGCTGCGGTTCGCAGTGGGTTTCTAATGGCACTTTCTTGGGCAATCGCGGCACGAGCGCATGCCAAATGGGATTTCGGCCGCCAAGCCCAGGTATGCATCCCCTATGCAGAGGAGTGTATCTCTGCCAAGATCTTGGTTACTCGGGTGTGCTATGCTCCTAATGAGTGGCCTGGCACAGGAGTCGAGTTACCCTCCTGTCGGGGGAATGATTCG
>JAMOAF010000632.1 GCA_023621895.1 Planctomycetota bacterium | reverse complement strand
CCAAAACCATCACATGGCAGTGGTCGGGGCAGAGCTCGCCGGAGTAGATTTTCCGCGTGGGGATGCCGAACTCTTCGGCCAAGACCTCGTCCTCGTCGGCATACTGCACGTCGAGTTTGAGGAAAGCCGGCTTGCGGCCTTGAGCAAGGAACTTGCCCGTCATGTGCCGGAGCACGGACGTCTTGCCGGTCGTGGGCGGGCCGGCGCAGATCACGGATTTCATGCCACCTCCTGTATTTCTCGGGCGATCAGCCGGTGCCCTTGCCGCAGACGCTCGCGCAGGTAAGTCAGCGATTCGTCGAGGCGGTTGACGTAACGCGACGCGGTCTGCTCCTCGGCGCTCGTTTCGAATTTCTGCACGATGCGGCCCTGTTGCATGATGATGCGGTAGTCGGACAAAAGAGCGATGCGCGGATCGTGGGTGACGAAAATGAAAATCTTGCGGTGCCGGCGGAGCAGTTGCATTGCGCGCGTGCGGTTGATGCCGGCGTTTTCGACCTCGTCGAGCAGAACGACGGGCGTGCTGCAAATCACCGTGGCGTCGGCAATCAGCAGGGCCCGCGTCTGGCCGCCGGAGAGTTCCGTCATGCGGCTGGCCAGATCGATCGGCTCGCCGGTCAATTGATTGGCAAAGTCAATCGTCTCGGCCACCAACTCCGGGTCTTCGCCCGTTCCCGAGCGGACGCTGCTGTGCGCCATGAGGAACCTGCGCACCGGCATGTCGGACAGAAACGTCGTGTGCTGGGTAATCAGCGCGATCGGGTTCCTGGCCGGATTGTTGCGGAACTCGCGGGGCGCCGGCGCGCCGTTTATCAGAATCCGCCGCCGGCTCGGCGTGTCACGGTTGGCAAACAGTTCAATGTCGTTGATCAAAGTCGTCTTACCCGATCCGGTGGGACCCACGACGCTGATCAATTGGCCCATCGACATGTCGATCCGCTCGACGGCGTCGGGCCGTCCGCACCTGCCGTATCCGGCGACAATCGAAATCGTTTCGATCATTTGCATATCTCTGGCTGAAGTTTTTGAAAACGAACCTGCGATCATCCGTCAGCGAGCAACTTTCATGCCGGGAATGTTTTCCAGTCTGCCGACGGGAAATCACCGCGAAAACCAGGGCAACGGATGATCCGCCAACCGCGGAGGCACGGCATGCCTGGCAAATACGACGGGCGAGGCCAGCGAATCCGACGGGCGGCCGGCGATCTTCACGGCCTCGTGCAAGAAGAGACGCGCGGATCATTGAACCGGACACGGCGGGGCAACTACAATGCCAGCGGCCGAACCGTGCCGCGGGGCACGGCCGGCGGTATCGACTTCCATCTCCAACCGGAAAGAAGAATGACAATGAACCGAAGCAGTCTGATGGCCGTTCTGGCGGGGCTTCTCCTGGCGGCCGGCGGCGCACCGGCGGCCGAGACGCCCCGAGCCGAAGACGGACTGGTCCCCATGTTCGACGGCAAGACGCTCAAGGGCTGGCAGACGACCGGCAATTGGATCGTGGAGAAAGACGGTGCGGTCACCCTCAAGCCACGACCGGGAGAGCAGGGCTGGCAGCGGTATGACGCCTACCTGACCACGCAGCGCAAGTACAAGAATTTCGTTCTCGATCTGGAATTCAAGATCGAGAAGGGAGGGAACTCCGGCGTGTTCCTGAGGGTCGGGGATCCGAAGGACCAGGTCAAAAGCGGCTTCGAGATCCAGATTCTCGACACGCATGGTTTGGCGAATCCCGGCAACCACGACTGCGGCGGCGTGATCGGCGCCGCGGCGCCTTCGAAGAACATGGCCAAGCCCGCCGGCCAGTGGAACCGGTACGTCATCTCCTGCGTGGGCAATCGGCTCAAGGTGGAAATGAACGATGAGCAGATTCACGACCTGGAGCTGGACAAGTCGGCGATCAAGGATCGGCCGCTCGAGGGTCACATCGGCTTCCAGGATGAAGCGAAGCGCGTTTGGTACCGCAACGTGATGATCAAGGAACTCAAGTGATTCGGTCCACCAACGCTTCCCCCCCTTAGGCTGGATCGCCC
>JAMOAF010000270.1 GCA_023621895.1 Planctomycetota bacterium | reverse complement strand
TGCCGCTGGCGGGGATGCGCCGGGGCAATCATCGGCACGTTTCCCTCCGGGTGATCGACCAGGAGAAAGGGGGTGCCATAAATCCGCTGGAGCGTCTCCGGCCGCATGATCTCGCCGGGCGTGCCGTCGAAGACGACAGACCCTTCGCCGAGGGCGATGATCCGATCGCTGTCGAGCGCCGCCCGGTTCACGTCGTGGGTCACGGCCACGATTGTGACCGCCGAGAGCCGGTTGACTTCCGATAGCAGGTCGCGAATTTCAGCCTGGTGGCGGTAGTCGAGAAAGGTGGTCGGTTCATCGAGCAGAAGCACCTTGGCGCCCTGGGCCAGGGCGGCGGCGATGTAGACCTTCTGGCGCTCGCCGCCGCTAAGCGTATCGAGCGCGCGGTGGGCGAACGGCTCGATCCCCGTCCGCCGCATCACCCCGCGGACCGCCTCGCGATCTTGATGGCCGACGGACGAGAGCGGGTTCAGATAGGGGTAGCGCCCCATGAGGACGAACTGTTCGACGGTGAAGGCGACGGCGCGGCCGTCGGCCTGGGGGACGTAGCTTAAGAGCCGGGCCAACTGGCGCTGCCGATACCGGGCGAGCGGCCGGCCGAAGATCGAAATCCCGCCGGTCCCGCCGCGGTAGATGCGGTCGAGGCACTTCAGCAGCGTCGTCTTGCCGGCCCCGTTCGGCCCGACGATCGAAAGGTATTCGCCCGCACGGACCGAAAACGACACGTCGCGGAGGACCGGGGTTGACCCGAACCGGAACGAGAATCCGGCGACGTCGATTACCGTGTCTTCTTCCGTGCGCGTCATCGGTCCCAGTCCGCTTCGGGGTGAAGAAGGCGTGCGAGTTTCTCGACGAATTGGACGAACCGCGGGCCGGGGACCGTGGCAAAATCGTCGGCGATCAAGTAGACGCGGCCTTGCCTGACGGCCGCCACCCTGGGCAGGGTCTGCCAGTCGGCGCGCACGCGTGCCTCGTCAACCGGCGGGCCGGAGACGCTCGAGACCAGGTCGACGATCACGCCGGGATCGAGCTTGATGATCCCTTCGCGGGAGACGACGGGAAACCGGGCGCGGCCCTCCCGGTAGGCATTTTCACCTCCCGCCAGCTCGACGATGCGATCGATGTGGCCGTCGTGTCCGGCGATGTACACGTCCTGGAGCGTGCCCGTGCCGAGCGTGCGTTCGATGGCCACCAGCACCCGCGGCCGCGGCAGACCGGCCGTCTTTTCCTTCACCCGTTCCAGCCTGTGGCGAATCTCGGCGACGATCGCCTCGGCGCGCGGCCCGGCCCCGCAGACGGCGCCGATCCGCGGGATCGACTGGACGATGCCCTCGATATCCTTGTGAGAGACTTCCAGCGCGGGCAGTTGAAGCTTGTGAAATCCCGGCATGGGGGGGCCGGCGGCCTCCAGCAGAATGACCAGGTCCGGATGCAGGCCGACGAGGCGTTCGTAATTCGGGTTGAGATAGCCGCCGATGCTCGGCTTTTCCAGGGCCTCGCGCGGATGCTTGCAGTAGTCGGTGCGGCCGACAACGCGGTCGCCCAGGCCAAGGGCAAAAACGATCTCCGTAACGCTCGGCGCCATCGTGACGATTCGCTTGGGCGGCGCGCCGGAGAAGGCGACCGGCCTGGATTCCGCAAGCTGACCTTGCGCCCAGAAGCAGAGGGCAAACACGGCGCCGATCGCGGCGGCCAGAAGAAATCGCCCGCTCATCGCAGCGCCTGGAATGATGAAAACCATGGTGTTGGAGATAGCAGGGTTCCCAAGCTGGAGCTTGGGAACCGGATTGTTCTTGGTCCAGTCTGGTGCAAGTTCGGCGGACAGGGCCGCCGCGAACCTGCCGGACCGGTAACCCTTCATTCTACCACGCCGGCTGCTTCCCGATCAGCCTGCAAAGCACGAGAACCGGCACGCTGCTTGCCTGGTTCCCATCCACGCCGTTCCCGCTGACCTCGCTGCTAAATCGAGCGGCGTGATTCGTGGAGGACCGGTTGCTGTTCAGATAGCCGCGTGGGCTTGCCCCGCGCTTCGTT
>JAMOAF010000802.1 GCA_023621895.1 Planctomycetota bacterium | reverse complement strand
TAGAGGCAGAAACGGCAGGAAATAGTTCATCACGTCCGTGCCGGCGTGCCAGTGGACGATCACGTGGCAGCGTGTCTGCTGAATGACCTCAAGCGCGCCCGCCAAATCGTGCGGAAACCCAACCCATTGGATGTTTTCCGAAGACACGGCGTTGCGACAGAAGGGGAGGATCGTCCGCGATACCAGTCCCACAACCTCGAAGCGTTTGACGCTCAGTCGCTTCATGATTCCGCCGAAGCCACGGACGAAGCCCCCCTCATGGCTCCGCGTGCACGCAAAACCGACACGAATCTTGCCAAGATTGGCCCGTCTCGGCCGGCCTTGTGGAAAACCGGGCGCAAACAGACGCGCGACCTTCTCTTTCAGCCGTCGGTTGCTGAACATATGGTGGGCAAGCTGGAACGACGGAGTGAACCCATCGCGGAGCGCATTTCTCCAATCGAACGCCGGCCGCTGCGCCAGGGCTTCGTCGAGTTGACGTTCCAACTCGGTACGATACGCCAGGATTTGCTCCTGGGAGTGGAAGACAACCGGGCAAAGGCTCAAGTGCCGAAGTTGCCACATCGGCCGGTCTGGACGCAAGGCGGCCGCGCGGTCGAACGCCTTGCGTGCTTCCGCACTCTCGTCGAGGTCGGCGCAGACGAGGCCCAAACTCAGATGCGAATCGGCTGACTTGGGGTCGATTGCCACGGCTTTTCGATACGACTGGCGCGCTTCTTCAAACCGCCGCATTGCCGCAAGCACGCTGGCCTGAGCGTCGTAAGCCGCAGATTTCTCTGGAGTCACGCTCAGTGCATCCCGACAGAGCCGTAAAGCCTCTTCGAGATCCCCTTTCTCACGATAGATCATCGCCAAATGCCGCAGCGCGTCGGCGTGGCGCGGCTCAAGCCGCAGCGCGTAGCGCAGCGATCTTTCCGCCTCGTCAAGAGCACCTTTCTCGGCCTGCATCAGGCCGAGGTTCGACCAGGCGTCGGGATACTCGTCGCGGAGTTGCAGCGCCCGTTGAAACGCTGCCGTGGCCTCCGCGAAACGCCGCCAATCCCTCAACACCGCGCCGTAGTTGTTCCAGTAGACGGCCTTGTGGCCAGACAGCGCTATCGCCTTGCGGACGTGCGCCAGCGCACCGGCGAGGTCGCCGCGGGAATGAAGCACCAGACCCAAGAGATGCCAGACCCCGGCATGCGCGGGGTCATTGCGGAGAAGCTCGCGACAGATGCGCTCCGCACTGCTGGTACGCCCCGATTTGTGGAGCGCCAGGGCTTCGTGAAATCGATCCCGGACGGTCGCCATACGTCCCCCTCGGCGGCCCGGTTTCCAATGCCTGCCCCCGCACATCGCTCCAGGCCGCATGGTGGGAGTTGAACACGTCATCAGAACGCTGTCAAGTCCCTTTATGAAAAAATCCGCATCCTTCAGGACGTTCTATCGAAAGTGGACTTACTACGTACGGGCGGGTCGATATCCGCTGGCATAAGCGGTTTTCCGTGACGTTCATGGCGAGTCGCCGAGAGACGCGGCGGAGACTCAGAACCGGTGCATCTGTGGAAATCCCGGTCGCCAGAACCGGGAGATCCGATCTGGTTTCGATTGTCCGCCCTTGCCACGGGGTCTGTCCAGCAAGCGCGCACGTGGACCTCATGTGGTGTGGCAATAGATTCGCATTGACTGCTGCTATGCGCAACGATGCCCACGTCCTGCCCGGTGTGCGTGACGGGTCAAGAGTTGAACGGCACACCTACCGGGCCGGTTTTGGGCGCCCCCTCGCAGGCCCCCGCGTGATCAACAGCGCGGTGTACAGTGCCGGGCCGCAGGCATTGCGGAACCCGACCGAGAGCGGGTATGCTCGTAGGCAGCGACGGGGACACCCTTGGCATCCTAGTGTGTTGCCGACCGGTGGCGCCGTGCATCGTCCACAAGGCTTCCCGCCCTCTCCGCATCGCCAATACTCCTTGGAGCATCTGCTGAAGTTCGATCATGATTCGCTACCGATTGATTCTTATCATATCCGTGGGCCTGTTGCTCCCGGCCTTCACAGCGGCCAACGAACTGGCCAACGCAGACCTGGAGCAAACGGATGCGGACCGCCTGGCGGCGTGGGCGCCCTACGGCCGGGGTTACATGTTGGAGACGGGGGAGGTCCACTCCGGCAGGCATGCGATCCGGTGCGAGGCGACGGGCGATCAGGACGGGATGGGCATCTCCCAGATCATCCGCTACGAACGGCCGGACAAGCGGCCGATTATCGTCGGAGGATGGAGCAAGGCCGAGAACGTCGGCGGTGGGGGCGACTACGGCCTGTTCTTGGACGTCATCTACGAAGACGGAACGCCGTGGTGGGGCAAGACCGCCAATTGGACTCGCGGTTCCCACGACTGGCAATACACGGCAGAGGTCTACCGGCCCGAGAAGCCGGTCCGCGAGATCCGGGCCTACGTGTTCCTCCGGCGTACGAAGGGCAAGGCCTGGTTCGACAACGTCTTCCTGCATCGCGGCGGCCTCCACGCCACCCAAGTCCGCGTGATGACCGACTTTCCACGCAGTCTGAGTGGACAGCGGATCCGCGCACGGTTGACCCAAGCGGCCGACTGGCAAGCGGTCCTGTCGGATTCCGACGGCCGCGAGTTGGCCTCGTCCCGGGGGCGAGGCGAAACCCTCGCCTGGGACTGGCACGGTTCGACCGGATCATTCCCCACTGCGCTGCGTTTTACGGCTGCCGCCTCGGACGGCGGACGACTCGACCTGGCGATTCCCATGGCGATCCCCAAGCGTCCGCAGAACCCGGTGCGCGCGGGTTACGTCGTCTGGGGCGAGACCTCGATGCGGAAGGTGTATCCCACCGAGGCCCCGCCGGCCGGCAAGCGCGCGGACCTGTCGGTAGCGCTGGCTCGCAACGAATCCGAAGGGCTACAGATCGCCATTACCACGGCCGATCGCCAGACGCTGGACGAGGTGCAAGTGACCGTCGACGCGCTCAAGAACGAGCGCGGCGACGTGCTGCCGCCCGAGGCGGTCACGGCGCACCTGGTCGGCTACATCTACGTGGAGACTCCCTCCAGCCACCCGGACGCCCCGAGCGTGGGCAACTGGTGCCCGGAGGTTCTGCTGCCGTTGCGTCCGTTTGCGGTTCCTGGTGGGCGAACACAGACCGTGTGGGTCAATTTTCATGCTGCGGAGACGACCGCTCCGGGCACCTATCGCGGCCGGATTGTGGTCGCCCCGGCCAACGCGGCCGCCGCGGAACTGCCCGTCAGCGTTCGGGTCCGCCGTTTCGCGCTGCCGCCGTCGCCACGCATGAAGACCGCCTTCGCCATGATGGACGGCTTCACCGAAGCGACCTACGGCCCGATCACACCCGAACTCCGCCGCCAGTGCCTGGATCTGATGCTCTCGCACCGGCTGAATCCGGACGATATCTCGCGGACCGATCCGCCGGCCGTGGCCGATCTCCTCTACGCCCGGGATCGCGGAATGACGGCCTTCAACGTGTTGAACCTCGTGCCGCGTCCCCAGGGCAAGCCGCTCTGGACCTGCTACGCGGAACTGAAGGACTATCCGGCCGATTTCAACGACGACTTGGCGCGGCGGCTGGACGGCTACGTGGCGGAGCTGCGCAAAGCGGGGCTGTCGAAGATGGCCTACTTCTACGGCTTCGACGAACGGAAGGAGGAGTACGACGAACTCATCAAGGGGATCTGCCGGTTCCTCAAGCAGCGTTATCCGGAGATCAGCACGTTCACCACGGCCGGCTACATGTACCAGAAGCGGCGTACGACGCCGCCCGATTACCAGGACTACATGGACTGGTACTGCCCGCTCACCTCGGCCTACGACCCGGAGCTATCGGCCCGCCTGCGGCAGCAGGGGAAACAGGTCTGGTGGTACGTTTGCTGCGGCCCGTGGCATCCTTATGCCAACTTCGCCGCCATGGACTACCCGTCGATCGAGGGCCGGCTGCTGGCCTGGATGACCTATCGCTTCCAGGCCGACGGGCTGCTCTTCTGGCACGTGAACCTGTGGCGTCCGAACCCGATCATTGACGGAACTGACCCCTATCTGGACTGGAAGCCGACAACCGTGTGGAACATGACGGGCGACGGCTGCCTGACCTACCCGACGGCCGCGGGCCCGGCCAGTTCGATCCGCCTGGAGAACATCCGCGATGGTTTGGAAGACTACGACTACCTGGCCATCCTGGCCGACGCCCAGGGGCGCGAAACGGCGAACGGCTATGTCGAACGCTTGGTTAAGACGATGACCGACTTCAGTCGCGACCCGGCCGCGTTGGCAGCCGTTCGCGACGAGATCGCCGATCGGATTGAAATCGGACGTTAGTTCGCAGGCGGACTCGCCGGGGAATGCCCGGCAAGCCGCCGTGAACCGGCCGCAAAGCCGTGCGAACCCGATTCCCCAACCCCCGTGGCATCCTGTTATCCGCTTACCAGTTCCTTCAATTGGGCTTGCGTGGGCGCGTTGGGGATTTCAGCCACCGTCTTGCCGTTGTACTCGAAGACTTGTTTGTCGTCGCGATTGATCTGGCCGATCACCTCGGCGCGGACCTTCTTGGCCCGGACCGCTTTCAACACGGCCTCGACGTCTTTCTTGGCGACCTGGACAACCATCCGCGCCTGGGTCTCGCAGATCATGATCTCTTCGGGCGTGAGGCTCTTTTCCCAGACAGGCGTCTTGGCCAGATCGACCTGAGCGCCGAAACCACCGTACCTCGCCGATTCACAGACGGCGGCGCCGATGCCGGCCGCTCCGAGGTCGGAGCAGGCCTTGATCTTGCCGGTGCGGAAGGCGGCCAGGGAAGCCTCCATCACCGCCCGCTCGACCTTGAACCGCGCGCGGGCCGGCTTCATTTCACCCACCAGGCCGGCCCGGTAGAGCGTGTCGTTGCCGTCGCTGCCCGTCTTGCCGATCAGGATGATCTGGTCGCCGGCGGATTTCGCCGGCTTGGTCAACGGCCTGGCCGTCACCAGCTTGCCGAACACCGCGACGACGGTGGCCGGAACGATGTCTGAAAACGAGGTGGAGAATCCGCCGCCGACGATGAAGACGTCCATCGCCCTGCACATATCCCGCAGCCCCTTGACCATCAGGTTGACTCGTTCGCCGCTGGTCATCTCGACGCACTCCCCGCAGGTGCATTTGCCGGTAAACCCGCAGGGGCCGACAAGGACCTTGTCTTCAAGCGGCCTGGTGCCGATGAAATTCATCAGGAAAAGGGGCCTGGCGCCCATCGCCACGACGTCCCGCATGGCCCCGCCCGCGCCCGTGGCGGCGGCGTCGTACGGCCTCGGCACGCAGGGCGAGCAATGGCTCTCCATCTTGCCCACGAAGGCTCCCTGGGCGCCGGGGAACTTGAATGCGGCGGCATCGTCGCCGGGGCCAACGAGCACGGCCTTGGGGAAGAGCTTTTCGACTTTCTTGTTCAAGGCATCGATCGCCTTGAAGTCGATCGCCTTGTCGGTATTGTGATGCAGATGGGTGAATAGTGCGTGCATCAATGCCTTTTCAATCCTGTTCATTCCCTCGTCTCCTGGAAGAGTTCTCGTTCGTGTCCCAGCAAAAGTCCAACGAAGTTTGACGCGCGGCAGACATTCCGGCGCCATTGCCGAGGATTTCAGATTGCCATCGCCCGCCCTCAGAATCTCACCTGAAGGGGCGCGGCGCCCGGTCCGGCCGGTTCGACGTGCTGCATCGACCAGGCGCCGGGCCTGTGCGGGCCGGCTTTGACCGAGTATTTTCCCGGCGCGTAAACGTGAGGCCGGAAGCGATCGCCTTGAATCCGCAGCGTATAGAGCACCTCGCCGGTTGCCTCCTCGATTGTCTGCACCACCGGGTCGACCGCGTTTTCGAAGACCAGTTCCGGCAGGTGGCCGGCGACCTGCCGGCCGTCGTTTTCTTCGACCTGGAAGGTCACCGGCCAGCCGGGGTACTGGGCTATGTCCCCTTGGGAGACATCGGCATACCGAGGCCAGCACTCAAAGGTTGTTTCGCCGGTCCGCTTGTTGAAGCGGATCAGGCCGTAGCCGTCGCCGAGGATCGCCTTCGGGTCGCGCTGGCTCTTGCGCATCTCCGGCATGCGGTCGAAGGCCGGATTGGCGTAGGCGATCATCGTGATCGGGTTGTAGAGGCCGTCGAGGTAGTCGCCGGTCCAAGGCAGGGGGCTGCCGGGGATCGGGTTGGCGCCGGCCTGCTCGTCGGCGGGCGACCACCAGCGGGCGTAGTAGCTGTTGATGATTGCCGGGCTGGTGAATCCGTAGGGACCGTCGCGGAATCGATCGATGCCATGCTTGACCACGGCGGCCAGGTGCTGGTCGCCGCAAAGGTGGCAAGCCCGCACGCGGCGCAGCGCGGCAAGCGCCTTGTTGCGGCCCGCCTGCGGCCAGCCGTTGCAGTCGAGGTCGGCCAGCAGCCGATTCTGTTTCGAACCGTGGAGGTGAACGGCCCCGCAGAAGGCGGTCTGCGAGAGCGCCGCCTTGATCACCGCGCCCGTCCAATCCTCCCCCCACTCAGCGAGAAAGGCCATCTGCCGATCGCCCAGCAGTTCGAGGCCCGGCAGGTCGATCTTCTTCGGATCGTAGCCGGCCTCTTGGATATGGTCCGGCCGCGGCCCCATCCGCGGGATCGTCCCGTTGGGGCCCGTCTTGAACTTGCGGTCCTCCAGGATGGCGAAGTCGACGCCGCCGACGCGCAGCCGCGTGAAATACGTGGTGATTCCCTGGGCAACGGGGCGCGGGTCGGCCGGATCGGGAAGATGCCACGTCTGGCAACGTTCGACCATGCGGACGTACTCGGCCGGATAGAAATATCCGCCCGTGTCGCCCGCCGGCGATTCGGCGACGATTCCCCCCTCGCCCCAGAGGTTGCCGTGGCCGACATCGTGATCGTCGGGAATCGTCACCACGGGCCGATCCTTGATGATTTCCCGGAACTGCCGCCCCCACAGGAGCCAGGCCGCCGTGTGTTGTTTGTGGTCGTAGCTTTGATCGCCGGCGAAGAAGAGCAGGTCCGGGTCCTGTTTCTTCAGGTTCTCCACGATCGTATCGCGATCGCCGCGGTCGGCGTTCGAGTTGCACGAAAGGGAGCCGACGACGATCACGTCCTTATCGACCGGGTCCTTGCGAATCAGCCCCTCGAACACCGCTGCGTTGCCATGCCGGACCCGGTAGGGGACGTCGCGGGTGCTGTCCCACGGCTCGAGGCGGAAGTGCGCCGACCAGCCGGGGTAAATCACCGGCGACCGGGCCGCTTCCCGCCACTGGCCGTCTATATTCAACTCGAGCCGCGCCTCCCTGGCCTCGCCTTCCTGGAGGGGAAACAACTGGGCCGACATTTTCAACACGCCGTGATCGTGCGTGTAGAGCGCGAAGCCGACAACCTGGTCGCGCGGCACCTTGACCAGCTTGGCAAGCAGCCCGCCGCCCCTCTTGTCCCAGATATCGAGCCGGCAGGCCGTGTCGAGCGTCGCTCCCCGCTCGCCGGGAAACGGCCCGTCCGCGCCGCCAGCGGCGGCAGTGCCGCCAAGACCGGCAACAAGCGTGAGGATCAGCAGTTGGAGGATGCGGTTCATTGCTCACCTGGCTCTTCCTGGCTCTGCGGCGGAACTGGCGGGAGAACCTATTCCATAGCCTCGCGCCCTCGCGGCGTCAAGGACTTCGGGCACAGAGCGGTGCAACATGGCGGGGGATTTACCGCGGGCGGATGGTGGGGAACGCGTGAAGGGGCGGTTGGCGGTTCAATCGCCCGCCCGCGGCGAGCGGCTTGCTCCGCGCACCTCGATTGCCGCCGGCCGGAGTTGTACCTGGAGTGATTCGCCCGACCCTGCTTGCCGGCTAGGCAACCAGGGCGATCACCGTCGTGGCCACCATCATCGCCCCCAAGGCCGATTTGGCCGCGGTTCCCAGCAATCGCCCCCAGAAGGCCGCTTCACCGACCTTCAGGCTCTTATCCAGTTGCCGTCCTTTCCACCGCTCTCCCAGGACGGCCCCCGCGAATGCCCCCGCGCCGGCCAGCAGCAGGGCGCCGAGCAGCGGGCCGACGAGCGGAATCGGCAGGCCGACGAACAGCCCGACGACCGCGCCGGCGAGCGAGCCCGCCAACGCCAGCACCGCGCTGCGGCGGCTCCCGCCGGCTTTCGCCGCCCCCAAGGCCCCGGCCAGAAACTCGAGCAGTTCTCCCAGCAGAGCCAGCACCGAGAGGACAACGACCGTCGCCCAACCGATCGCGGCCGGCGAGTCGCCGGGCACGAGAAGCACGTAGCCGACTGCCGCAGCAATCATCAGCCAGTTGCCGGGCATTCCCAGCAGGGTCAGCACCCAGCACGCGGCCAGGACGATCAGTAGAAGCGCGGCCCAGACAATATTCATGCTTATAGTCTATCCTCGGGCCTCGGTGTGGAAAGGCCCACGGCACTCCAGCCACGGGGGCAGGGCAGGGCGGGGCAGGGCAGGGGGGCGGAGCGCGGGGCAGGGCAGGGGGGCGGAGCGCGGGGTGAATGCCCCTCACGGGGCGCGGGGCCGCCGGCCGCGAGTCGCGGTCGCCGGGTCGGGACTTGAAAAACGGCACGACGATTGCGAGCGAGTCGCCGTTGGGCCACGAGAGATAGAAGTAGAATGCGACTGTCTGCCTCTGGCACCCTGCCGAAGACTCACACCACGCAACAGGCAGCGGCGGTTGCTTTGGCGCCTCAACCTTGCAGCAGCCGACGATGACAATTGCGCTGAGGGTGAGGAAAGCACCAGTAGCGCTGTTAGCGACCCACGGCCTGGCGAAGAGCGGTGTACCTGCGCCGGAACCGCTGCTGGCGTTCTGTGCGCGGGGATGAGTACATTTCTGCTCGATGCGCATTATTTCCACTCCGTGCCATCGCTCTCCCAGCCGATGAGCTGCCATGATGTGTATCAATCGCCGCCTCCGTTATGGAATCGCCACCAAAAAATAAATGCCACAAGCAGCTCGATATCGGGCCTCCAGCAATGAACGACGAGGCCGTGATCGCAACAGTCGCACGAGATCAGTTCTGTCTCGTCGTCAGTCACTCGTATCTCGCCATTCCAGAGGAACATGGCGTATCTGCCGAGATCCGTGATCAGTTCCAACCCCTTAAGCGATCTCGAAGGATTCAGGCGCGCAACACCAAGCACCTTGGTGCCAACAATCGCCAGCCGAGTTTGCGGAAGAAACAGCAATTCCCAGCACTGGCGGATCAAGGGCCACTTAAGGAACGGAAGCGGTGTGGGCGTCTGGTAGAGAAACCTGCCAGTAAAGTTGCGCCATGCGATCGATGCTTCCCGCTGCCAGAACCAACTCTTCCACATTGTCATAACCGGAGCCGCGTCTTCATGCGCGCGAAGAATGCATCTCGGGTCGAGGTAACCGGGAAACGTGAAAATGCATGGTTTCCCGATTACGTAACGAACATCTACATAGTCTTCAGACATCTGGCA
Source organism: Planctomycetota bacterium (assembly GCA_023621895.1). Classification (GTDB taxonomy): domain Bacteria; phylum Planctomycetota; class Planctomycetia; order Pirellulales; family Thermoguttaceae; genus JAAYCB01. Next base: position 438 of record JAMOAF010000802.1, on the reverse strand, counting down.
ACGCCACATGGAAGGACATCTGGTGTTAAAAAAGATCGGCACCTTCGGCCCCAACACCCCACGTGAACTTGAACTGGCGACGGTGGGTCCCCTGGCCGTAGGTCTCCGTCGAGTATACCCCTCGCCCATACACGCCCCCGCCGCGCTGCCATGTCCTCGTTCGGAAGTCGTACTCGGCGCTGCCGTAAAGTCCGACCTCCCCAAATGCTTCCTTTAAGGAACCACGAAATACTTTGGGCACTTCCCATCGAAGCCCACCGAAGGGTGTGAACTGAAAGCTGCCAGTCCACTGCGCATCCGTCTCACTAGACGTCTTCAGCCCGACCTTGCCGGTAAGCGTTATCCCAACAACGGGACGTGCAAAAGCCAAGAGCGGAACGGGAGAAAACTTAAGACGCCCGGTAAGAAACGCCGCGCCATTTACCGCGACGGCACACG
>JAMOAF010001065.1 GCA_023621895.1 Planctomycetota bacterium | reverse complement strand
GATTGGCTACGTCAGAAAGGTGGACAACCGGACGACGATCGTCTTGGACAAGAAGTACGAACCGGGACTGCTGAGGATGGAGAAGCAATCGGATATCTGGGTTCTGTGGTGGTTCGACCGAAACGACACACCGGAGAAACGGTCGATCCTGCAAGTCCACCCACAAGGCAACCCCGACAATCCCTTGACCGGCGTGTTCGCCACGCATTCGCCGTTCCGGCCGAACCTGATCGCCATGACTCGCTGCAAGATCATCGCGGTGAAGGATAACGTGATCGAGATCGAGAGTATCGACGCCTTCCCGGATACGCCGGTCCTGGACATCAAGAGTTGACTCGAAAGGCGGCCCGGGCGTGCCGTGTGGAAAGTGATCGATACGGCTCGGGCAAGCGTCCAGCCTCTCCGTTGTGGGGGTCTCTGCCCGATGCACGGAGCGATATCGCCCGATTCTGAACACATTTTTACCTTTTCATGGAATCCAGCCTCTCCGACGAAGCCCTGATGCTGGCGGCTACCGGCGGCGACCTGGCGGCTTTCGAGCAACTGGTCTTGCGTCATCAGGAGTCGGCGTGGCGGACGGCATACCGGATGGTGGGCTGTCGCCGCGAAGCCGAAGACCTTGCGCAGGAAGCGTTTCTGAGGGTCTTTGAAGCGCGGGATCGCTATCGGCCGACTGCCGCGTTCCGCACGTATCTCTACCGTATCGTCGTGCGGCTATGCTTGGATCACCTCCGCAAGCGGCGTCCCCTTGCCACGGATGGCCTCGCGCCCGTTGATAGCCAACTGTCGGCTGAACAGCAGGCGGCCGAGAGCGAGCAGGCCCAGGCCGTGCGGGAAGCCATCGCTTGCCTTCCAGCAAACCAGCGGACGGCGATCGTCCTCCGCTACTACGAGGGACTCAGCGGCCGCGAAACGGCCGAGGCGATGGATAGCAGCGTCAAAGCAGTCGAACGGTTGCTGGCCCGGGCGAGGAAAACGCTTGAAGTGCGGCTGGGGGATTTTTTTCGAGATTAGCCGGCTTTTCGCGGGGGATTTCTTGCCGTTGCCCGTTTGTTCTTGATGAGAGGGGATACCATGCGTTGCGGCGACGCGCAATCCAAGCTGGATCGATTTGTGGCGCACGAGCTTACGTCCGCGGAGCGGGCGCAAGTGGGGGCTCACCTGGAATCTTGCGCGGCGTGCCGCCGGGCCTTAGCGAAGTTTCGCCGGCTGCAAGGCATCCTTGCAGACGCTCCGGCGCCCCCGATTCCCGGGGGGTTTGCCGACCGCGTCGTTGCGCGGGCCCGAACGCAGCAGGCCGCCGCGGCACGATCGAAGCGGGGTCCTCGTTTCGAGCAGTCCGCGTGGAAGACGATTCACTTCTCAGCGGCAAGGGCTGCCGCACTGGCGGCCGGGCTGCTGCTCGGGCTGCTGATGGGTCGTGACACATGGCGAGCGAGTGCCGGGCCCCAGGCCGTCGCCGCGGCCCAACAAACCGACGTGCTGGCCGCTGCCGGCCTCGAATCGCTGGTCGAATCGGGCGGGGATTCGTTGGCCCACTCGTACATCCGCCTGACGCTGGTTGGCGAGCGCTAAGGAGTTCGCACAATGTGGAAGAGAACGAGACCCTACCTGATCGTAGCGTCGGCGGCACTGAACATGGCATTCGTGGCGATGTGGATCGCCCATGCCGCCCCGCTCCAGCGGGGGACAGGGGAAAGCCACGCCCCTGCCGCTCAAGAGGCCATCTGGTGCCCGCTGCACCGCGCGCTGAAGGTTACCGAAGCACAATGGAAGGAAATCGAACCGCGTTTGCGGGATTTTCAGGCTTCCGTTGGTGAACTCTGCCGGCAGGCCGACGCGATGCGCTCGGAAGTAATCGACCTGATCGCCGCCGACGAGCCCGACCTGAACGCGATTCAGGCTCGGCAGGGTGAAATCCTCGCCACGAAAGAGCGCATCCAACGGCTGGTGGTCGATCATCTGCTCGCCGAGAAGAGAGTGCTCACACCCGAGCAACAGCAGCAGCTTTTCACGATGCTTCGTGAGCGGACCGGCTGCGCGGCGAGTCCGCCGATGTCGGGCAATGCCGGGGGTGGACTCGGCCGAGGGCTACAGGGCCGCGGTGGGGGACAGTGAGGAGAGGGCGGCCGCGCCGGTAGAGCCGATGACTTTCCAGCAGTGGGCCGAAGCGGCTGGACTGTCGAACTTCAAGGTGATCGGCCAAGGATCACTCCCGCCGGAGGATCCACGTGTTGGCTCAGGCATTTGGCCCATTTTTGCGAAAGGTAACGGCGAATGAACACCAGCTCGATCGAGGCGGGCCAGGCGCCGAGCAGATCCGAGTCGGCCCGAGACGACCGCGCCGGTCATGCGGGGCAGACGCGACCGCGAGCGGCCGTCCAGCGGACACCCGACGCAATGACACCGCGGGCGCTGGCTCGCAAGAAGCGCCGCCGCAGAAATCGATTTCTGTTGTTGGCCTTCGTCGTGGCGGCCACGGTGGTCGCCGTGGGAGCGTGGTATGCGACGCGCCGCTCCGGTTCCGCCAAGCCGATCACGGAGACCGCCACGGTCGAGCGCCGTGACTTTTCGTCCTCGGTGCTGGCCACTGGCGCTGTTCAGCCCCAGGTGGGGGCGGAAGTCCGCGTGGGCGCTCGGATTTCGGGCAGGGTCGCCAGCCTGAAGGCGAACATCGGCGACCGGGTGGTCCGGGGGCAGGTGATTGCCGAGTTGGAGAAGGAGGACCTGGAAGCCATCGTCGCTCAGCGCGAGGCCGAGCTGCTGTTTGCCGAAGCCAAACTCTCGGCGGCTGAAAGGCTGCTCCCCAAGGAGATCAGCAGGGCCGAACTGGATTTGACTCGCTGGCAAGCGACCGAAACGCTTTTCGACCAGTTGATCCGCCGCGAGAACAACCTTCTGAAAACGAACGCCACCTCGCAGCAGGCGGTTGAAGAGGCCCAGGAGCGCTTGGCTGTAACGCGGGCGCAGCTCGCCTCGGCCGAAAAGGCCCTCGAAATGGCCAAGGCCCGCCACGAGGAGGAACTCCGGCAGGCAACGGCGGAGGTGGCTCGCGCCCGGTCGGCCCTCGCCAACGCCAAGGTCCAACTCTCGTACGCCACGATTACGGCGCCGATTGACGGTGTCATCGCCTCGGTTTCCACGCAAGAGGGGGAAACGGTCGCCGCCGGGATGCAGGCGCCGACGTTCGTCACGATCATCGATCTGGATCGGCTCCAGGTCGACGCCTATGTCGACGAGGTCGACATCGGCAAGGTTCAGCCCGGGCAGGACGCCCTGTTTGCGGTCGATACGTTCGCCGGCAAGGAGTTCCAGGGCCGAGTGACGGCGATCTACCCCAAGGCGGTGATTCAGGACAACGTGGTCAACTACGACGTCGTCGTGGAGATTCTCGACGAGGATGGCGCGATTCTGCGGCCTGAGATGACGGCGAGCGTGACCGTGCTCTTGGAGCAGAAGACCGGCGTCCTGGCGATTCCCGCAAGAGCGGTCAAGCGGCAGCAGGGCAAGAACGTGGTGTACCTGGCCCGCGATGGCCGTGCCGAGACGCGTGAGATCACGGTCGGCTGGAAGGATGGGCCGTGGATCGAGGTGCTCGCCGGCCTGGAGGAGGGCCAGCGTATTTTTGTGGAAGCACCGCCAGCCGGAGACTCCAGCCCGGCGTTATGAGGCAGAGGAACGAACAAGACGATCCGTAGATCGATTGAAGAAAGGTGAGCGCATGCTTCAATTGGAGGGCATCGAAAAGACGTACCTGAGCGGCGACGTGGCCACGCCCGTGCTCAAGGGAATCTCCTTCGAGGTCAACCCTGGCGAATACGTGGCGATCATGGGCGCTTCGGGCACCGGCAAGTCGACCTTGATGAACATTCTCGGCTGTCTCGACAAGCCGACGGCGGGGCATTACAGGCTTGACGACGTGGACATGGTCAATCTCGACGACGACGAGCTCTCGCACGTGCGGAACCACAAGATCGGCTTTGTCTTTCAGCAGTTTCATCTGCTGCAACGGACCAGTGCGTTGAAAAACGTCCTTTTGCCGCTGATCTACAGCGACGATTACCCCGAGGAGGCCGAAGACCTGGCGGAAAATGCATTGACGATGGTGGGGCTTGCCGACCGGATCGACTACCGGCCCAGTCAGCTTTCCGGTGGGCAGCAGCAGCGAGTGGCCATCGCCCGAGCGCTGATCACCAATCCTTCGATGATTCTCGCCGACGAGCCGACGGGCAATCTCGACAGCCGCAGCGGGTCCGAGGTGATGGCCATTTTCCAACGGTTACACCGCGATGGCCGCACCGTGATCGTGATCACTCACGACCGTGATTTGGCCGAACACGCCAACCGGTTGATCGTGCTCGATGACGGGCGGATCGCGGAGGACGAGCTTGTCGACGAACCTCGGGACGCCGAGGCAGAACTTGCAGCAATGACCCAGTCGGAGGAGGCTGCCTGATGAGAGTGTTGCGGATTGCCGGAGAGGGCATGAACTCCCTGGCGGCGAACAAGCTGCGAACATTTTTCATGATGGCCGGCACGATCGTCGGCATCGCCGCCCTGACCGTGATCATGGCGATCGGCAAGGGGACGGAAAAGAAGGTGATGAAGCGGGTGGAGGTTTTTGGCCCCCGGGCGATGATGCTCATCGCCGGCGGAGGCCGTGCCCTTCCTCCGCCCGACACCAGCGTCACTACGCTGACTTTGGACGATGCCCAGGCGATCCGCGAAGAGGTCACGGGACTCGAGATGGCGACGCCGCAGGCATGGCAATTCGGCGTGAGTCTGAAACACGAGGCCAGCCAAATCCAGGCGGTGGTTTGGGGAGTCGAGCCGCAATGGCACGAAGCCTGGGATTGGCACGCCGCCGAAGGCGAGGGGATCAGCGACGAAGACGTGGCGACGATGAGCCGCGTCTGCGTGATCGGCAGCGCGGTGAAACGCGACCTGTTCGGCGGGACCGACCCGATTGGCAAGAGCCTGTATATCAACAAGGTGAGCCTGACGGTCAAGGGGGTCCTCGAGCACCGCGGCACCACTGGCGGAGACGGCGGCGAATTCGACAACCGCGTGATCCTCCCGATTACGACGGCCATGCGGCGCGTGATGAACGTGGACCATGTCGGCGCGATTCGCATCATCACGCAGGATGTGTCGCTGATGGAACAGCAGGCCAGGCAGATCGAAGACCTGATTCGCCGCCGGCATCATATCACGCCGGACGTGGAGGACGACTTCCGCATCATCACCGCGGCGATCATTGCCGACATGGTCCGTGGCACGTCGCGGACCCTATCGCTGCTGTTGATGGCCCTGGCCGGTTTGAGCCTGCTGGTGGGCGGCGTGGTCTTGATGAACATCCTGCTGATATCCGTGGCGGAGCGGACCCGGGAGATCGGGTTGCGCCGCGCCGTGGGGGCGACCCGCGGCGACATATTCGCCCAGTTCCTCACGGAATCGCTGAGCGTGACGTTTCTGGGGATGCTGCTGGGCAGCGCGGTGGGCGCGGCCATCTCGCTGGCGATCGGCAGGCTGACCCCGATGCCGGCCATCGTCTCTTGGGAGCCGTTCGCCCTGGCGATTGCCTTTGCGCTGTTGGTCGGGACGTTTTTCGGAGTCCAACCGGCGCGCCGCGCGGCCCGGTTGCACCCGGTGGAAGCCTTGCGATGAAGTTCTCCAAGAGTCTCTCGTTGTCGCTTGAGATTCTGGCGGCCCACAAGCTGCGCACCCTGCTGAGCGTGCTGGGCATCGTGGTGGGCGTGGCCACGGTGATCCTCATGGTCTCGGCCAGCAAGGGCGCGGAGAAGAGCATCCTCGATCGGATTCGCGACATGGGCACGAATCTGATCACCGTCAACGCGGGCCAGACGCGCGTGATCGCCGGGCGGCAGCGTCAGATGAGCAGCGTGACCACCCTCGTGGTGGAAGACGCCGACGCCATCCGTGCCGAATGCCCGTCGGTCAACTTGGCCGCTGCGGCGGTTACCCGGAAGATGGCAACCCGTTGGGAGGCGGAAATGGCCAACACGTCGGTCCTCGGCACCCGCCCCGAGGGGCTCGAGATACGCAACATAACGATCGCTTCCGGCCGCGTATTTGACGAGGAAGAGTGCCGCGGCCGCCGCCGCGTGGCGGTCATCGGACCGACGGTTGTCGAGAACCTGTTTCTCGGGTCCGATCCGGTCGGCCTGACGTTTCGCATCGGCCGGGCGCCTTTCGAGGTGATCGGAGTGACGGAGCCGAAAGGCGTTGACGCCAACGGCTTCGATCAGGACGATCTGGTGATCGTGCCGTTGGAGACGGCCATGCGGCGATTGATGAACGTCGATTACATCCAGACGATTTACGCTCAAGCCAGGTCGAGCGCCGGGCTTGAGAAAGCGGAAACCGAAATCCGTGAGTTGCTCCGCCGCCGGCACCGGCTTGGCGATAAGCCCGACGATTTCACGATTCAGAACCAGGCCACGCTGCTCGCCGCGGAGCGCGAAACGGCCCAGTCGATGACGCTGCTGATCGGAAGCGTTTCGGCAATCTCGCTCTTCGTCGGCGGCGTGGGAATCCTGGCGGTGATGCTGATCTCGGTGCGGGAACGGACCGGCGAGATTGGGCTCCGCCGCGCCGTCGGCGCACGGCGCAGCGACATCCGCAACCAGTTCCTGCTGGAGTCGGGCCTGCTCTCGGGCATGGGCGGGGTTTTCGGAGTGGCGATCGGACTCGGGGCGGCTTGGGTGGTCGCCGCGTTGGGATACTGGGAGGTCGTTCTCTCCTGGCCCGCCGCAGTCGTGGGTTTTTTGTTTTCCGTCTCGCTGGGAGTGGTGTTTGGCCTCTACCCGGCTCTGAGGGCCGCGACTCTGGAGCCGATTGACGCGTTGAGGTCCGAGTGACGCCGCCAGCGGTTCGGTGATTCAGGTCGGCCTGGCCTCTCAGCCGGGCGGTTTGCGAAACTCCGACCGGTAGACAGCCTCGCCGTGCTGGCGGGTGCGGCGCTCGAAGTGGGTGCGGTAGTCCATATCGTGCTCGGCCGGCGACTCCCGCACCGCAAGCGGACCTTCAAAGAGCTTCAGCGTTTCAATCAACCGGAGCGTACTTTCAAAATACTCTTCGACATCGGTCCAGAAATGGAGCGATCCGCCGGGCGAGAGCGCCCGGTGCACGTCGCGCAGAAAGGGCTCGTTGAGCACCCGGCGTTTCTTGTGCCGCTTCTTCCACCAGGGGTCGGGGAAATAGACGTGCACCGCCCGCAGCGCATCGCTCGAAATCCGTTCGGCAACAATCCGCAGGCCGTCGCCGGCGACGATCTTCGCGTTGGGCAACCCGCGCTTGGCCAATCCGGCGGCGGCAAAGGCGGCATACTTCTGGGCCACTTCGATGCCGAGGAAATTTACCTCCGGGCAGGCCGCCGCGGCGGTTCGCAGGAACAGCCCTTTGCCGCTGCCGATCTCGACTTCCAGGGGCGCCGGATTGCCAAACAAGGCCCGGGCATCCCACGGATTGGGCAAGTCGTCCGGTTCGAGCAGGTAGCCCGACAGGTCGATTTCAGATTTGATTTTGCGGAGCGCGCGGCGTCCCATCGCGGCGGACAGGTGAGGTTTTAGGCGGGAAAGCAACGAAGGCACACGACCCGTTCCATTGTCGCAGACATCCCGGGCGAGCACCAGGGTTCGGGGGGTGGGGTTCAGGGTTCAGGGTTCAGTCTTTCATGCCGTGCTTGCTCGGGGTTCCCAAGCTGGAGCTTGGGAACCAGGAGAATCCGAATGCCTGCGTCTTCGTAAATTCCCGAATGACTCACTTCGCTTGCGCGCCCCAGGCGAAGAGGAGCCCCAGTTCCCGGATTTTAAGGAACCGGGCGGCGGCCAGGTAGACCACCACTGCGATGGCCAGCGGGATGACGATGTCCAGGAGTCTTCCGGTCAGCCCGGCCGAGTGGGGAAGAAGCTCGATTGCGGCGACCGCGGCGGCCGACATGAGCGCGGTTGCGATGATCGTCTTTGAACTGGTGGCCGCCAGCGACGGCCAGCCGAGCGGGACTTTGCGGCGAGAGAATAAGACCGCCAGCACGACGACTTGGAGGCTGGCGCCGATCGACGTCGAGATGGCAAGCCCCGTTTCGGCCATGAACCAAATGAGGATCAGGTTGAGCGTGAAGTCGAGTGCGACGGTCGCCGTCCCGATGCGGATGGGCGTGATTCGGTCGCCCTGGGCATAGTAGGCCCGCACGATCACCGGCAGAGCACAATAGGCCCAGACGCCCCAAGAATAGCCGGCAATCACCTTGGCGGTGCGGAGGGCGTCTTGGGAGGTGAACTCGCGGTGTTGGAAGAGCAGCCGGGCGAGGGGCTCGGCCAAGAGGACAAGCCCGGCGCTCGCGGGAACGCCGAGGAACAGCACCAGCCGCAGCCCGAGCGTCAGGTCCTGGGAGAAACGCGGCTGGTCGTTGCGGGCGGCGTGCCGGCTCAGGAGCGGGAAGATCGCCGTGGCCACGGCCAGCCCGAGGATTCCGAGCGGAAACTGGTAGAGCCGTTCCGCGTAGTAAAGGGCGCCGACGGCGCCTTGGGCCATCGGATAATCGAGGCGGCCTCCCAGCCAGGAGATCGGCCCGCCGTCCGGGGAGGGGGAGGAGAGCAGCCAGGCAACCAGGCTATCGATGAGCGAGTTGATCTGCGTGATCATCAGCCCGACGGTCATCGGTCCCATCGCCTTGAGGATCAGCGTGAACTTTTCGCGCGCCGCGCGGGGATCGTAGTCGAATCGGAACCCCCGGGCGCGGAGCAGGGGAATCTGCACTGCCAATTGAAGGACTCCGGCGACGAGAATCGCCACGGCCAACACGTGGGCCTGGACCGCCTTGTCTGGAGAAATCCACGGGGCCACGGCGACCGCGGCGACGAGCCAGACGACGTTGAGAATCGTCGGCACGAGGGCTGGCAGGGCGAAGTGTCCCAGCGCGTGCAGCGTGGCCGAGGCCTGGGCCGCCAGGCAGATCAGCAGCATGTAGGGCAGCATGACTGCCGCCAGCGAGGCGAACAGGCGGATTTCGGGCGAGTCGAAGGCCAGCGCCAATACTCCGAGGACTGCCTCGCCGGCGAGCACCAGGAGCAGGAGCAGGCCGGCCAGATGAGCGAACAGGACCGACGCCAGTTTCCAGGCCCGGTGCGGCTGCCTTTCCAGTTCGGCCGAGATCACCGGCAGGTAACTTGCGGCCAGGGCGCCTTCGCCGAACAGGCGTCGGAACGTGTTCGGAATCCGAAAGGCGAGGACGAAGGCATCCATGACGCCGCCGCCGGAGAGGCCAAGAATCGCCGCCGTGGCCATGTCGCGGAGCATTCCCAGGACCCGGCTGGCGAGGGTGCCCAGGGCGGTGGCTCGCGATCCGCTGATGAGCTGGTGGCGTGGAATGGACGGCGGCATGGGCAAATGGTAGCCGCGGGGCACGTTGCCGAAAAGGGGAAAGTGCGCTATGCTCAGGGGGTCGGCTCAAGCCGCGCCGGCGGCGACTCCGATACCTGAGTGGTCCACCGCGCGGCACAAGACGTGCAGCAATCCTCGCGAACGATGAAAACGGCGCTCCGACGATGGCAAAACGATCTGCTTACCAGCAACGGGTCATCAAGAACTACTACGAGAACAAGGACTCGATCATGCTCCAGCGGCTGGGGGAGCTGGTGACCGACCTCTACCTGGCCGAGGGGAAAGGGCGCGAACGGATCTGGAGCCGCATCGAATCGACTCTCCAGAACCTCAGCATTTCCAAAGAGCGGATCGATCACCTGCGCGTCGCGGACAACCCGTCGCTGGTGGCCAATCTCCTCGGCGAGTTGCTGGAGAAAGGATGATCGGCTGGAATGACCTACCCCTGTTCCGATAGCGCCGCGGCGGCGGCCGAATCGCTGCGATGGAAGAAAATCCC
>JAMOAF010001134.1 GCA_023621895.1 Planctomycetota bacterium | reverse complement strand
GCTAGCCGCGTGGGCTTGCCCCGCGCTTGAAGCGCCAACCGGCCTCGATAGCCGCGTGGGCTTGCCCCGCGCTTGAAGCGCCAACCGGCCTCGATAGCCGCGTGGGCTTGCCCCGCGCTTGAATCGTCAACCGGTCTCGGTCGTGGCCCCTATGTGGCGGCCTTTCAGGCCTGCCGTTGGCGTGTCGGCACGGTTCCCAGGGCTGCGCCCTGGGCTAATATGCCGCGCCCCTGCGGGGCCATGCAGCTGCCCCTTCGCGGGGCAAACCCTCGGGTTTACTGCCCGCCGGGTCGAAAACGCACGCCTTGGCACAGAATATGCTCCGCAATCTTTCCCATCTGCGTTCCGCGCGCCGCTTATGCCGCGGCTGGCGCTTTGAGATTGCGAGGAAAACCACGTGACCGACCAGACGCGTGCAGTTCGAGGTGTTCGGCGCCCCCGTCTTCGACGTGCCGGCGCGATCACGCTCGAACTGATCATCATGCTGCCTGTGTGGCTTATCATGCTTGGGGCGATTGTCCAGTTCGGCCTGTTGATCGGCAATCGGCAGCAGGTCGCGCTGGCCTCGCGCGTGGGCGCGGAGGAGGCGTCAAGAACGAATCTGCCCAGTGGCGGCGGCGTCCCCCTCAACGTGGTTCACGTCGTGGAGCAGCAGCTCCAGAGCTCCGGAATCGACCAGTGCAAGATCACGCTGGAACACAACGTGGTGCCCCCGACGCCCCCGGCGCCGGCGGCTCCGGTTGTATTGAGCTCGGGCGACTGCGGCTGCCCCACGACGCCGCCGACAACGCCGTTGCCTCCCCAGGGCGAATATGTCCGCGTGACGGTGTACGTGCCGGCAACCCAGCTTGCACCGAATGTCCTGAAGATCTTTGGGCTTGACCTCTCCGAGTGGCTTGTTCCGAACTCAACAACCTTCCGCCACGAGCTGACCCCGGGCGTACTATAATTTCCTATCGGCGGGCGCCGGGCACGAAGAGAAATGATGACCGACCGAATGGTTTCACGCCTCACCTCAATCCGCACGGGTCGCCCCCTGCACCGGGGGATCGTCTCTCTTTGGACGCTCCTGATGATCCCGGTGCTCTTGATCGTGCTGGCGGTCGTGGTCGAGGGAGTCCACCTCTGGCTCGCCCGAGTGGAGCTGGAAAACGGCCTGGAAGCGGCGGCCCTGGCCGCGGTCAAGGAGTGGGCCGAGTCGGGCGGGATGCCGGCGGAGTATTGGACCGAGCGGGCTCGCCAGTTCGGTGTCGAGTACGCGGCGGCCAACGCGATCAACCAGACGCCGATCACCATTCAAACGAACCGCGGCGGCTACGCCGATCCGGGCAATCCGAACGAGAACCTGTCGTGCGAGGGGAACTTGATCTTCGGCGCGATCACCGAAGATAACCCCAAGTACGTGTTCGAGGCGGACAAGGTGCCGTCGTGCGGCGGCGGGGGGAGGCTGCTGATCGATGTCACGACTCAAAACATGGATTCTGTCGACAATAGTTGGGGAATCTCGTTCCCAACCGAGGCGGATCCGGTCATCAATCAGACGCTGCTGATCGACCGGATCGTGATCGACGTCGATCCGAACGACACGGGCGAGCTTCGGTTCAATTTCAACCCCTCCAGTGGCCTTCCGCCGAGACTTTCGCGCAACGATCCGCAAGCGGTTGTGGCTGGGTCTGCGCCCAACAACGATGGAAATCTGGTTGCCTCGGAGCAGCACGACAACTACGGCTTCATCGGTTGGTTCAACACCACCAGCCCGGAGCCGGGAAACGAGTCGCTTACCGAGCCGGATGGCTATTGGCCCGCGCCGGGCCCGCCTGCTGCCTCGCCGCAAATCGTCTTCGAGTACGATGCGCCGATCACCGAGGTGCTCACGATCCGCTTTTATTCTTACCTTACTGATGCCGGATTCAGTCCTGGCGACCGCTTCCGCTTCGGGGCAGGCGTCGAGCGGACCAAGAACGGAAAGAACTGGACCACGGCCGACGGCAACGATATTGGCGATGTGGGCGTCAAAATCACCGTGTTCTTTAAAGACAT
>JAMOAF010000463.1 GCA_023621895.1 Planctomycetota bacterium | reverse complement strand
GCCGGATATAATTGCTAAGGACAACTATTAGCCAGGGCAACTAGATGAACACGCCGGCGTATGACTGTGCGGCTGCCATGCTTGAGGCGCTGCCTGCCGCGATGCGCAACATCCGCCAACACATGCGTTGTCACCGCGTGCCCGGCACTTCCGTGCCACAGTTCCGCGTGCTGGGTTTCCTGGACCGTTATGGCCCCGCCACGCTCTCGGCCGTGGCCGAGCACATCGGCACGACCTTGCCGTCTGCGTCGCGGATGGTCCAGTCTCTGGTCGAGCGGCAGTTGGTCGAGCGGCACGCCGGATCGCCCGACCGTCGCACCGTTTGCCTGGAGATCACCGCCAAGGGACACCGCGTTCTGGAAATCGCCCGCAAAGCCACACTGAAACAACTGGCCGGCCAGGTCGGCTCCCTGACGCCCCGCGAAATTGCCCGGCTTAAAGAGGCGATGGGCCTGCTGCGGCGGGTTGTCGCGGCTGGAGGCGGCCAGCGCGAGCCGCGGGAGAACCTGCCGCCATGTTGATCCAAACGAGTTCTCTGCGACGGTGTTTTGGCGACCTCGTCGCTGTCAGGGACGTGTCGTTGTCGATACGGACGGGCGAGGTATTCGGCCTCGTCGGACCGAACGGGGCCGGCAAGAGCACTCTGGTGAAAATGCTTACCACGCTGTTGCCACCGACTGGCGGCAAAGCGAGCGTCGCCGGCTGCGACGTCGCCGCCAATCCTGCCGGGGTCCGCCGGGCGATTGGCTATGTGCCGCAACTGGTGTCGGCCGACGGAGCGTTGACCGGCTATGAGAACCTGCTTGTGTTTGCCAAGCTCTACAACATCCCCCGCGCCGCCCGAAAGACGCGCATCGCCGAAGCGACGGCCTTCGTGGAACTCCAGGAGGCCAAGGACCGGCTGGTCCGCACCTACTCCGGCGGCATGATCCGCCGCCTCGAACTGGCGATGGCGATGTTGCATCGCCCCAGGGCGCTTTTTCTCGATGAGCCCACCGTCGGGCTTGATCCCCTCGCCCGGCAGTCGCTCTGGCGACACATCCGGTCCCTCGTCCAACAGCAGCGGATGACCGTTCTGATGACCACGCACTTCATGGACGAGGCGGGCGCGCTCTGCGATCGCGTGGGCATCATGAACCGCGGTGAGCTGGTCGTCGTGGGCACGCCCGCCGAGTTGAAGGCGTCGGCCGGCGGAGACGACGCGACCCTCGACGACGCCTTCGCCTTCTACACGGGGAATCGACTTGAGGTCGGAGGAGACTATCGTGATGTCGCTCGAACCCGGCGCACCGCAGCCCGCCTCGGCTGACGTGGCCGCGGCGCGGCCCAACTTGTTATGGCAAGTCCGTTCCCTCGTGCAAAGCACGATGGTCGTGGTGGAAATGGACCTCCGCAAGCTGCGGCACGACCCGACCGAGCTGCTCACCCGCGCCATCCAGCCCGCGCTATGGTTGCTGATCTTCGGCGAGGTCTTCACGCGGACTCGGGTGATTTCTTCGGGGAGCCTGCCTTACTTGGACTTCATGGCGCCCGGAATCCTGGCGCAAAGCGTGCTGTTCATTGCGATCTTTTTCGGCATCGCGGTGATCTGGGAACGCGACCTCGGCCTGGTGCACAAGCTGCTGGCGACACCCGCCCCGCGCGCCGCGCTGGTCGCCGGCAAGGGACTGGCAGCCGGAGGGCGGGCGCTATCGCAAGCCGTGTTCATTTACGCGCTGGCCGGGATGCTGGGCGTGAAACTCAACTGGAATCCGTTGGCGCTGGCCGGCGTTGCCATCATGGTCGTCGTGGGAGCAACGGTCTTCGCCTCCTTCTCGCTAATCGTCGCCTGCATCGTCAAGACGCGCGAACGGTTCATGGGCATCGGGCAAGTGCTCACCATGCCGATGTTCTTTGCCAGTAACGCGATCTACCCGATCCAGATGATGCCCCCTTGGCTGAGAGTTGTCGCGCGATTCAACCCGCTGACCTACCAGGTGGATGCGATCCGCGCCCTGATGGTCCGTGGCGGCCAAAGCGTCTACGGCCTGCCATTCGACCTG
>JAMOAF010000372.1 GCA_023621895.1 Planctomycetota bacterium | reverse complement strand
GTGGCTTCAGGCGGCAGGTCTCAGGGTCATCGGTTCAAGCTGGTTGTGGATGATCTTGTACCGCTTGAGCGTGTTGATCATGACGATGGCCAGGCCGACCTGAACGCGAGCCATCGCCAGGCCTTTCCACTTCGCATAGCGAGCGCCCTGGTGATTCATCAGGTTGTTCACGATCCCTTCGCTCATCGCCCGGTGCCGGCCCATGAGGTCGCGGGTACGCTCCGGATCGGCCTTCATGCGTTCGGCGTGGATCGCCAGGTCTTCGCGGTAGACGTTGACGCATAACATTTTCGAACCCTTGCCGGTCGTGCACTGACTGCGAAGCGGACAGACGCCGCAGTCCGTCTGTCTCGCCTTGTAGCGCCACTGCTCGCTGGAACCACGAACGAAAATGTTCGGCTTGCGATTGAGCCGCTTTCCGTTCGGGCAGACCGCATAGGTTTCATAGATCTCGAAATCCTCTTCAATGAAGATTCCCTTGTTTTTCCTGTCAACATCCGGACGCGGACCGTAATGAACGATGTCCGCTTCGTGCCACTGATGGATCGCCTTGGCAATCGTGTATTCCCGATCGGAAGTCAGCACGATCGGCCCCCAACCGAAGGCCTGCTTCGCGTGAAGGATCCAATCGCTGATTTCGGGCCGAAAGCCATCGCCGGCCGGGAAGACGGCAAACGACCAGATCAGGCCGTACTTCAGGTCGGCCAGGAACTGGACACCGTAGCCGTGGACCGTTTTGCCCCGCTTAGTGTGCGCGCTGCCTTCAGGGTCATAGAAGGTCGAACTGTTGAACTTTTCGCCGAAGACCTTCATCCGTTCGAGGAATTCGGCGGCCAGACCTTTGGCCAGCGCCACAATATCCGCCGGAAGCGGGCCGTCGCGCGGTGAACTGTCCAAGCCGACACGGCTGGGAAGTGGGGTCAGCAGTTGGCCGCCCAAAGTGTCACGAATGGCCCCGAGCAACAGGTGGCGATTGCGTCCCAGGTTGCCCAAACCCCTCCAATCCAACTGCTCGAATGCTGCCATGAGGATCTCTTGATCTGCCGGACTGAGATCGGTTCGCCCGGTACGCTCGCAGAATCGGCGGCATTCTTCGATCAGCCATGCGAGCAAGGGTGTGATAAACCTGGCCGCCGCGTCCATCTTCATGCGTGCCTGGGCATGCATGTCGGCGCTGTCCGTCCCGCTCTTCTGCACCGATCTCGATCCGCCCGTCCCGGAGCAACAAGAACTGGTGCCAGAGGACCAGATACTCGATGACCGGCGCCATCCGCTCAGTCGCAAAACCTTTGATTCGTCGCTCGGAGGGGAGTTGTTCGTGGTGCATCACCTGCAGGAACAGCCGCAACTGGACCGAATCGTCGACATCCCGCAAAAATGTTCCCGGCTTGGGACTCTCGACGGCCAGCATCGCCATCCAGATCTTCCAGAGCAGCAGCGGGTGGTGGGCGCGGCGGCCGCAACGGCTGTAGGAGCAAGCCAGCAGGTTCGTCACGAAGTCGAAACACCCCTCGTCCAGCGCCTCCTGGAGGGCCTGCAAGCGCTCGCAGGGCGGGGCCACTCGCACCGCCTCCAGCTTGGTGCGCTCCGCTTCGCTCAACTCGGGAACGTCGAGCCAACGTCGCTCGAGCTCCTCGGAAAGGTCGACCTGCCCCAGCACGAAGTCGATCCGCTGCCGGCACTCCTCGGCCACCTCCGCCGAACAGGGTCGCGTCGACCGGGCCGCAAACGTCCGCCAGAACCGCCGATCCAAGACCAGCCCATTCTGAGAAACCTTCGAACCACGCAGCAGGAGATCGCCAACGGTCCGCCGGACGACCGCGACCGGTTGCGGCACGCCGCAGCGCGTCAGGCACTCGATCACCTGCCAAGTCAGCGTATCCATGAACACCCGCGGCGGAATCCAGTCGACGGTAGCCTGCTCGACAAAATCGGCCAGTTCCCCGATTCCCAGCCAGCGCCGCACTGCTTCGGGCAGCAGTTTCTGCTCCAGAACCAACCGCCACTTCTTGGCCGAGTTCAGCCGGAACAAGACGGCCACGG
>JAMOAF010001004.1 GCA_023621895.1 Planctomycetota bacterium | reverse complement strand
CTATAGGCGCATCTCCTGGCCAGTCCCCTTGTGGCCTTACGCCGAGCAGACGGTCCTGCACGATCGGTATGATTATACGAAGGGATTCTACGAAGACCCCAACATGGACACCTGCCGGCAGCACGTGCCCGCCTATAGCTGCCCCTCGGACCTCGTCGGCGCGGAGCAGGACCACGGTGACACGTATTGGCGCGTGATGGGCAGCTATGTGACCAACATGGGCAACACGCACCTCCACCAGAATGCGGCCGACCAGGCGATCTTTACTGGCGCTCCGTTCGGCGTCGGGCACGTCTACACGATCGCCCAAATTCACGACGGCACGTCGAACACGGCGTGTTTTTCCGAGATAATCATCGCTTCGCCCAACAGGACGGACGACAACCGGGGCGACATTCTCAACAACGAAGGAAGTCCGGGCTTCATGTCGATCCTTACGCCGAACTCGTCGAGTCCGGATCAGTGCCGCGGTTGCAAGAGCACTTCGACCGATCCCAACCACAAAGACTACCGAGTGATCCCCTGCGCCGTCGTGGCCGAGAACACCGAGTACCAGATCGCCGCGCGGAGTCGTCATCCGGGCGGGGTCAACGTGAGCCTGTGCGATGGATCGGTGCGGTTCGTCAGCGAGACAATTAGTCACGCCATTTGGGAGGCGGCTCTGTCGGGCAATGGCGGCGAATCTCTCCAACTTCCGTAGTCGGATGACGTCACGAGGAAGACATGCGGCGACCGCCCAAGGGTCGCGCGCCAGATGGATTGCAGTGGAAACATAAACGAGAAGGCAGATAGCGGGATGAACAAGGTTGTGTACGGCTGGGCCAGCATGGCACTGGTGATGACGGTGGTGGCATGCGGCTGCGCGGAGAAGGGAAGCGAAGTCACGGTGTCGGGTAAGGTGACCATCGACGGCGAGCCGATCCCGACCGGCACGGTCACGTTTGTCGCGGCTGAAGGCGACACGCCGACCGGCGGCGGCGTGATCAAGGACGGCGCCTATACGGCCAGAGTTCCGCCCGGCGAAAAGATCGTCCTCGTGCTCGGCAACAGGCTCGTCGGACAAGAGCCGGAGTACAAGGACATGCCGGACAGCCCGATGCGGGACAAATACCAGATGATTACACCTGAAGCCTACAACGCGAAGCACCTCACGCCGTTGAAGGCCAGCATCACCGGGCCGCAAGAAGGATTGGACTTTGAACTGACGAAGACCGTCAGGTGAGGATCACCCTCAGGCCGCACCGGCGGCGCTCACGCCCGCCGCCGCGCGGCGCGGTACGGGTGGACCTCCTGGAGGAGGACCTGGCGGAGGCGGATCTGGCTGGGCGTGACCTCGACGCGTGCGTTTTCCTCGATGTATTCGAGGGCCGCTTCAAGCGAGAGCACGCGGGGTGGCTCGAGGAGAATGTTGCGGTCGCTGCCGGCTTCGTTGCGGAAGTTATTACAGCCGGTGCTCGGTGATTCGTCTTCAAGCTCCTTGAGCAGTTTATCCAGCGTCTCGTCGTCCAGGCGGGCGAACTTCCGGAAGGCATCGGGCCGCTCGATCACCCGCTGCCTGATCTGCTCGGGGATTTTCTTTAACCGCCTGCCTGACCGCGACCTGGTCGCCGCCGTGATTTGCCTTGCCAACACTGAGGGAGGCGAGGTTTACGTCGGCGTCGAGCAGGACGGTAAGGTCACAGGACTCCATCCGTCGCACCAGAATGTGGCGGGAGTCGCTGCGCTGATTGCCAACCAGACGAGCCCTCCGCTTGCGGTGCGCGTGGAAGTGCTGGCGGTGGGAGAACATCGGGTCGCGAAGATCGTCGTGCCGAAGTCGCGGCAGTTAGTGGCCACGTCTGAGGGCCTCCTCCAGCGGCGGCGGCTGAAGGCGGACAGTACGCCGGAATGTGTTCCGCTGTATCCGCATGAAATCGCGCAGAGGCAATCGGATCTCGGCCTGCTGGACTATTCCGCCTTGCCATTGGCTTCTGCTTCCCTGAGCGACCTTGATCCGCTGGAGCGCGAGCGACTGCGGCAGTGCGTCGAGCGGTACAGCGGCGATC
>JAMOAF010000693.1 GCA_023621895.1 Planctomycetota bacterium | reverse complement strand
CCGCCCTCGGCGCATGACTCGAGGCCGGAGTGGCTCGCTAGGCCTTCTCCGTACGACTCTTTCATTCGCTACTCCATGCCGGTTTATCCCGGCGCTTTCGGCTTGCCCCGCGCTCGCCCTGCGCTGCGGCACAACCCGTACGTAACGAAGCGCGGGGCAAGCCCACGCGGCTATCTGAATAACGGCCGATCTTCCACGAATCACGCAAGTCGATTTAGAATAGGCGTGTGCCTGCCGCCGGTCCTGCCCGGCCGGGAGGGTCCGCCAATCGGTTTTTGGAGTGAGCGATATGCGTAGTCTGATTATGACGATGGGGTTCAGCCTGGTTCTGTTTCTGCTTGCGGGACTGCGTGCGGCGGATGCCGAGACGGTCGCGGCGGGCGGCCTGGCGCTTACGGTGGACGAAGCGGGCCGCGTTGTGCGACTGGAGGTTGGGGCGAAGGACGTGACGGCCGCAGCCGCGCCCGCACCGCTCGTAGAACTGGCCGACGTGACGCGGGGACCGGACTTTGTGCCGGGCACGCGGACCGCGGGCGATCTGGCCAGCGGCCTTGAACTGGCATTCGAGGGCCTCGAGGCGGGCGCCAGCCTGACGGCGCGGGGGCTGGCCGAGGGCGCGGTGCGGTTCACCTGCCGCCTGGCGGGCAGGGAGGACGCTCCCGCGCGCGGCCTGGTCCTGCGGTTTGGCTTTCCCATCAACGCCGCCGGGTGGCGGTGGCATGACGACATGCAGACGTCGCGGGTGGTTGCGGAGGGCCAGATGTATGAGAACGTCCAGCCGTTGCGCGAGTGGCCCGACCTGCCGGAATGGGCGGACCGCCCCTCGTTGCGGCTGGGCTCGGCCAACCGCAACTTCTGCACGGTTCTGACCGGGCCGGTGGGGCTGGGCCTGGCGTCGCCGATCGACAAACCGTGCATCTTTCGCACCTCGTATGACGCCTCGCAGCGCCGGCTTTACCTTGTCTACGATCTGGCCCTGTCGCCCGACACCCTCAAGCCCAACCAGTGGACATTCGAATTCGACCTGTATCCTTGCGACCCCGACTGGGGCTTCCGGGGCGGGCTGGACGTCTACTACCGCCTGCACCCCGAACTGTTCACCAACCACGTGAAGCGGCCGGGCCAGTGGATGGCTTTTTCCAAGCTGTCGCAGATCGACAACGCGAACGAGTTTCTCTTCGGCGTCCAGTGGGGCGCCCCCGAAGTGGCTTATGATGACAAGCTCGGCGTGCCGAGCGTCGTCTACCTGACGCACGCGGGGCAGTTCGCGAGCATCGCGGGCTACGATCCGGAAACGCAGCCGCTGCCAGGCCGCGACGTGCTCGTTCAAACGATGACCGAGGCCTTCCGCCGCACGACGGGCGAAGAGGGAATGTTCCCGGCCGTTGCGCTGTTCGACGCCCAGGGCCACCCCGACATCCGCAAGACCCAGGCCTACGGCCACATCATCGCCCAGTTCAACATGGCACCGTCTCTACCCTACGGCAGAATGCTGCTTGAGCGGGCGGCCCAGCGCACCGACAGCATGCGGGCACAGTCCGGCGGCGAGTTGGACGGCTTCGGCTACGACGGCCTCTCGACGGGACTGAACTACCGCGAAGAGCACTTCCGGCACTCCGCCGCGCCGCCGCTCTGGGACCCGGTGGCGAAAAAGGCGTTACTGAACAACCACTTCGATTCGTGCGCCTTTGCCCGTGCGGCCGCCGAGTCGTTCCGCGCGCGGGGGCAGATTTCCGTGATGAACGGCGCGCTGCACGCGAGTTTCTTCGTGGCTCCGTGGCTCGACGTGTTCGGCGCGGAGACGGGGCTGCGGATTTCGCGCGACGCGTTCAACTACGTGCGGAGCATCAGCCGCCACAAGCCGGTGGTCACCCTGCTGAAGGGCAATTACGAGCAGGTGTACGGCCGCGACGAAATCGAGCTGTTCATGAAGCGCGCCGTGGCTTACGGAGTCTTTCCCGGCTTTTTCGACTGGTTCACCAGCGCCCTGGGGCCTGGCGGACGATACTGGGACCACCCGCGCTACTACGAGCGCGACCGCGACCTGTTCCGCAAGTACATGCCGCTGGTGCAGACCCTAGCGGTTGCTGGCTGGGAGCCGATTACCCACGCCCGGTCGTCGCACGAGCGCGTGTTCGTGGAGCGATTCGGCCCCGGCGGCGACGGCATCGTGTGGTTGACGCTCCTCAACGAGGACGCCCAACCCCGGACTACCACGATCACGATTGACGCGGCCGCCCTGCGGCTGGACGTCGAAACGGTCGAGTGCGCGGAACTGATCGTCGGGGAGGCCGTCAAGCCGCGGCGGAGCGCCGGCCGGCTGGAGCTTGATTTGGATGTGGAAGGCGACGGCGTCAGACTGCTCTGCTTGAGCACGCCGGCGCAAGCCGCCGCCTGGCGGCTGGCGCAAGCGCGCGACGCCGTGGAGCGCGGGATTCAGATGCGCGAGGTGGACGCAGAGAAGCCGCCGCTTGCCGTTTCCTGGCATCCGGCCGAGGGCGGCGCGTACCTCCGCGAGCCGGCCGGCGAGGGACAGCGGATGGTGTTCCGGAGCGACGGCCGCGGGCGGCAGTCGGCCTGGCAGTGGGCGATGCTGTTTCAGCCCGAGGCGGCCCCGGTGACCTTACGCGTGCGGGCCGCGGGCGAGAATCTCGAGGGTAAGGGCCCGCTGCGCGTCCGGGCGCGCTGGGCGTGGGTCAGCCCCGGTTTCAGCCATTCCGAAAACGGGAACTTGGACCTGCCCAAAGGCACCTATGACTACCAGGACTTCGAGCTGACGATCACGCCGGGGCATCCGGTGCGGGCCATCCACCTGGAGCCGGAGATGGGCGCCGACCTGACCGGAACGCTGCGGATCGCTTCGATCACGCTTGGCGACCGGTTCCGCGACGACTACGTTCACAACGCCCGGTTCAGCGCATGGTACGAGCCGGTTCCTCGCGCGATGCGAGACCGCCTGGCCGCGGAGACCCAAGCCTTGAATGGCGCGCTCGAGGCTGCCCGGCAGGCCGTCCTTGGCGACCTATCTGGTAAGCATACCCGCGACTTACTGCTCGGCATCGGCGCCCGCACCACGGCCCTGCGGCAGTGGATTGACGGAGAGAAGGCGGCAGCCGGCTGCCGCCGGGTCTTGCGCGATGTCGACACGGTGGAAGATCATGTAGGGGCGGCGACGCTGGCCGCCCTCGGTCTCTCGCCTCCCGAGTTGGAGGCTCCCTCCCATGTTGCCGTTGGCGATGCCGTTCCGGTCCGTGCGGTGGTCTCGCCGCGCGAGGACATACCGGTTCGAACTCGCTTGCGGGTGGAAGGCGAAGCGGCGGACCCTCACCTGGAAGTTGGCCCGGGCGGGTGGTCCACGCTCCGCATTCGCAACAACGCCCAAGCCGGCGATCGCGTCAAGCTGGTCGGGGAAGTGTTTTTGGGTCCCGAGGGACGCTCGGTTCCCGTGCGATCAACCCGCGAGTTGACTGTTGTGCCGCCCCTGGAGGTAAGCCTTGCCTCGCTGGGAACGAGCGCGGAGACGGGGGCCATGACGCTGGCGGTGACGGTGCGCAACAATCTAGCGCGGCAGGAAAAGGCCCGGATCAGCGTGGGCGTCCCGCCGGGCTGGCAGATTCCGGCGCCTCAAGAGACAAGTCTTCAGCCGGGAGAGGAAAAGACGCTTCGCATTGTGGCGGCGCCCGGCGGCGCGCCGCACGCCGGACGGATGGAACTGTCTACCGAGGTCGTGATGGGCGAGCATACGGCCCGCGCTGCCGCAACCGCCTTGTGTATTCCGCCCGCGGCGAACCTGGTGAAGAACCCGGGGTTCGAGAAGGGGCTGACCGACTGGGGAGGTTCGGGCAATTTCAGCATCGAGACTGCGGCAGCCCGCTCCGGCAGTGCCTCGCTGCGGTTGCACAACGCGGAACGCACCGGCCGCGCCCAGGTGAGCCAGTCCGTGACCTTGAACCAGAAGCGTCCGGCCCCGGTGCTGGTCCGCGTTGCCAGCCGCGCGGAGAACGTGGTCGGCGAACCCGGCCGCGGCTACGCGCTCTACGTCGACATCTACTACACCGACGGCACGCCGCTGTACGGCCAGCACAAGGCGTTTCCCGCCGGCACGACGCAATGGCAGGTGGGCGAACTGGTGATCCAGCCTGAAAAGCCTGTTCGCAACGTCAACATCTACCTGCTGTTGCGCGACATGGCGGGCACGGCCTGGTTCGACGACGTGGCGATGATGGAAGACTCGCCGCCCGCCGAAAAGTCGGCGACGCCCAGTCGCAATCCAGGGGGCGAGACGCCGGCGGTTCCGCGGAAGTAAGGCGGATATGCTTGTCGCGGCAGGTTGCCGTCCGTTGTCCGCCCTCCCAGTGAGGCTTTGATTTCCAGCACCAGCACGAAACAGAGGAGTCTTCCTTGATGATTGCCCGCACGTCGGCCCTGATTGAAAAACGCCGCAAGCGCGCCCTTTGGGCCGCAGTTGCCTGGACGGCAATCCTCTGCCTGCCCGCGGTCGGCGGACCGGCATCTGCCGCGGGACTGAAGGACTTCACCGCCGATGCCCGATTGGCGGTGACCAGCGTGACGATCGACGACGGCGGCAAGCCCAAGATTTTCAACGGGGCCAGGCTGGTCGCGGGCAGGATCGTGCATTACGAAGGGGGTGGCGGCGTGTCTCTAGCGGTCCGGGAAAAGACGGATGTTTCCGGCGTGGTGCTCCGGTCGGTGTCCGGCCAGCCGGCGTTCGACCCGCTGGCCGTCGCCGGGCTGCCGTTGCCATCGAAGGAAAACTTGTTGTCCAGCGCGCCCGGGCCGCCGCGTCCGAAGCCGTTCGAGCTGCGCGATCGGGCGCTGGCCGGACCGCTCGCCGGCTGCGACGAGATCATCTTTGCCCAGCGGGTGCCGGGGACGGACCACTGGTACGGCAATTTCGGACATTATTCGGACGGCCACGCGGGGCACTACGCGCCCGCGTCCACGCCCGGCTCGCTCGATTACTTCAAGTACGCCTTCGGCGACGGCGGGCGACTCTGCCGCTTCGACCTGCGGACGCGGAAGCTGACCGTGCTGTTGGACGATCCCGAAGGCGGCGTCCGCGACCCGTGCGTCCATTATGACGGCCAGAAGATTCTCTTTTCGTATCGCCGCGGAGGGACAACGGCCTATCACCTTTACGAAATCGATGTCGACGGCACAAACCTGCGGCAGCTTACCGATGGGCCGGACAACGACATCGAACCCGTCTATGCGCCCGACGGCTCGATCGTCTTCTGTTCGAGCCGTTGCCGGCGGTTTGTGCCGTGCTGGAAGACGCAGGTTGCCACGCTGTACCGCTGCAATGCGGACGGCACGGAGATTCGCATGATCTCCAACAACGCGGAGCAGGAGAACACGCCCTGGATGCTGCCCGATGGCCGCGTGCTCTACATGCGGTGGGAATACGTCGACCGGAACCAACTGCTGTTCCATCACCTCTGGACGGTCAATCCCGACGGGACCGGCGTGATGGTCTATTTCGGCAATCAGTATCCGGGCTACGTGATGATCGACGCCAAGCCGATACCCGGCTCGAACAAGATCGTGGCATCGTTTTCGCCGGGACACGGCATGGCCGAACACATGGGATATGTCACGATTGTCGACCCGCGCCGCGGCCCGGACGACATGGAGATGACCCGGCGCGTGGGCGCGGCGGCCTACCGCGATCCCTATCCCCTGGCGGAAGACCTGTTCTTGGTCGCGGACGCCAAGGGGATTCATTTCTTGACCGGAGAAGGCCGGGCGGAATTGATTTACGGGCCGGACCAGGCCGGCGCGCGGTGGCAGTGCCACGAACCGCGCCCCCTCCGCGCCTGCCGGCGCGAGGTGATCATTCCGAGCCGTTTCACCCCCCAGCAGCGGACCGGGCGCTTGGTTCTGTCCGACATCTATGAAGGCCGCAACATGGCCGGCGTCGAGCGGGGAGAGATCAAGAAGCTGCTCGTGCTGGAACAGCTCCCCAAGCCGACGAATTTCTCCGGCGGATCGGAACCGCTGACCGTCGGCGGCTCGTTCACGCTACAGCGGGTGCTGGGCACCGTCCCGGTCGAGGCCGATGGTTCGGCCTGCTTCGAAGCTCCGGCGCTGCGGTCGCTGTTCTTCGTCGCCTTGGACGAAAACGAGATGTCGGTCAAGCGGATGCAGAGCTTCGTCACGGTTCAGCCGGGCGAAACGACCTCCTGCGTGGGGTGCCACGAGCAGCGGACGCGCGCGCCCCATCTGCGCGACATCCGCCTGCTGGAGGCAATGAAACGGCCTCCGAGCCGGATCGAGGCTTATGAAGGCCTCCGCGACGTGCTCGATTTTCCCCGCGACATCCAGCCGATTCTCGACCGCCACTGCGCGGAGTGCCACAACCACGACCGGCACGAGGGCGGCATCAATCTCTCCGGCGACCGCACGCCTTACTACTCGACGGCCTACTGGACGATGTTCAGCAAGTCGCTGGTCGTCGACGGCCGCAACACGCACGGGAACCGTCCACCGCGGACGATCGGCAGCTCGGCGAGCCGGCTGATGGCCTGCCTGGACAAGTCCCACTTTGGCGTGGACCTCTCCGGCCGCGAGCGGCAGACGATCCGCGCTTGGATCGACTCGGGCGCGACCTACAGCGGGACCTATGCCTGTCTGGGAAGCGGCATGTTTCCCGTGGATTTTCCGGACGAGATTGTCATCAACCGGTGTGCGGGATGCCACAAGGCGACGAAACAGTCGTACCGCAACGTGAAGAAGGACGCGTTCTACTTTCAATTCGGCAAGCAGGAGCCGCCGCAGCCGCTCTTGGAGCAGATCGACGACATCATCCTGATCCGGCACCTGGCCTACTTCCAGCTCGGCGAAGCGCCGCTCTACCAGGCGATGTGCAATCTCGACCGGCCGGCCGATTCGCTGTTCCTGCGCGCCCCGCTGGCCAAATCGGCCGGCGGACTCGAACTCTGCGGCCGGGCGGTGTTCGGGGATAAGGATGATGCCGATTACCGCGCGATCCTGGCGCGGGTCGAGGAGGCCTCGCGGCGAATGCACGTGGAGAAGCGCTTCGACATACCCGGCTTCCGGCCGAACCGCTATTACATCCGCCAAATGCAGTTGTTCGGCGTTCTCCCCAAGGACCTCGCGGCCGACGCCGCGATCGATCCCTACCAGACCGATCAGGCGTACTGGCAATCGATGCAGTACGTACCCCGCTCGCCTTGAGCGGCCGAAGCGGGGCTCGCCCTCGCCGGCGCTTCGGGTTAACATGGTGGAATGGGTTTCTCGCTCCCCTGGTCCCTTGTACGATCGTCCTTGTATCTTGCCATGAAGAGCAGCCTTGTGCCGGGCGTCGCCGGCGAATACCGTCATCGTGTTGTTACGGAGAACCTGGTCCGGTTTCGCAAGCCGGACGCACCGGCGGTCGTCTCCTCGCCGTGGGTGCTGTACGCGATGGAGACGGCCTCTTACGAGGCGATCCGCCCGCATCTCGATCCGGGGGAGGTCTCGGTCGGCGTGGGCTTCCAGTTTGAGCATCTTGCGGCAACGCCCGCCGGCGACACGCTTGTCGCCCGGGCGACGATCACCGCCGTCGAAGGCAACAAGATCACGCTGGATTTTGAAGCCCGCGACAGCCACGAGCTGGTCGCCCGAGGGACGCACGTCAGGGCCGTGATTGACAAGAGCCGGTTCGAGCGGCGCGTCGGCCGGAAGCGGAACCGTACCGCGTCCGCTGCTGGTGAATAGCCGCGATGAGGATTCTCACTCTCACGGTGGTCCCGCTTTTCCCGGCCGGTCGAGGCCAGCCTGGCCCCGAGAGCGGTGAATTTCCGGCCGCCGATTGGCGGCGCCCAGGAATCATCCAGGGCACGGCGGAAATGGTTGGGGATCGGCGCGTTACGCTCCCTTTTCCGCGATCACAAGCATCTCGAAATCGTCGGGCGCAAGCGCTCGGTCGCGGCTGAACGCGCCCAGGCGGCAGCCGAAGATGTCCACCTTGGCGAATCCAACCGTCTGTAGCAGCCAACGCATCTCCGGCGGCGTGTAATAGCGTTCGTTGGTCTCGACCGTCCGCGATTGGCCGGCGTCGTCGGTAAACGTCAACTCGGCGTGTTCGCGGAACGTCATCAGATCGAACGCCAATTTGCCGGTCGCCGTGCCGGAGCCGCCCTTTTCAAGAAAGTCCTTGACGGAGTGAAACAGGGGGAAGAGGGCGTTGAGCGTTGTCAGGAGCAATTTGCCGCCCGTGCGCAGTGCGGCGCCAGCGTGCCTGAGAACGGCGTGGTTCTTCTCGTCGGTCTCCATGAGCGGAAACGCGCCTTCGCAGAACATGATCGCCGCGTCGAATTCCTGGTCAAAGTGCGGCTGCGTCGCGTCGCGGCGTTGAAAGTCCACGTCAACGCCGGCGTTGGCCGCCTTCTCCCGGGCGAGGCGAAGCTGGCCTTCCGAGAGGTCCAGTCCGGTCACGCGGTAGCCTCGCGTGGCAAGCTCGATGGCGTGCCGGCCCGTGCCGCAACCGATATCCAGAATCCTCTTGGTGCGATCGGCGTTCAATTCCCGCTCAACGAAGTCCACTTCGCCCGGGGTTCCCTGCGTGAAGGGCTCCTTGTCGTAGGATTTCCCGTAGTTTTCGAAGAGCGTCTCGTACCATTGCGCCACGTCAGCGTCTCCTGCAATCTGCCAAGCGAAACGTCCATGGTTTCTGATTCTACAGCATCACCTCCCGCTGCCGAATAGCCCCGGATACTTCGGGCGTTGCGAAAAGAGCATGGCAAACCCAGGCATCCAATCCCCAGCCGGTCAATGGCTCAAGGGTGGGCTCCGCCGACTGGGGTGTTTGTTGCGAGGTACGCTGGCTTGTCGGCCCGTGGACCGCGTGTTACGATGCCAGTGGAAGGCGCGTCCGCGCCTGCTCGCCGCTGGCCCTTGATGCGAGTCGACGATGGTCTATCTGACGATCACAAGTGCGGGAGTCAACCTGTCTCCTGGATGCGAGATCATCCTCCGCCACCAGACCTGGGCGGACTATGAGGAGCTTCTCGAAAAGCGCCAGGACAATACTGCGGTCAAGATCCGTTACGACGCCCGAATGCAGGAAATTTGCGTCATGGCGCCTCTACCAGGACACGGCAACAAGTCCGATGCTCTCTCCGACCTTGTGAAAGCCCTCCTGCGGCACGCGGGACGTGACTGGCAGAGTTTCCATCCGATCACGTTGAAGCGCATCGGCCAGGTTGGTCTTGAACCGGACGCGTGCTTCTACATCGAGCACCGTGGGGCGGTCTTGGGCAAGGAGCGAATCGATCTGGAGACCGACCCTCCGCCGGATCTGGCCCTGGAAGTGGACACCACGTCGCCGACGAATGTCGAGGAGTATGAGCCGCTCCGCGTCCCGGAATTATGGATCTACCGGGACGACTCGCTGTGGATTTACGTTTTCGATGGTCGGCAGTACAGGGAAAGCGTCGATAGCCTGCACTTTGCCCAACTGCCCGTTCGGCGGCTGATCCCCCAGTTCATCCAGCGGGCATGGCAAGCCGGTTCGAGCGTGGCGCTGCGGGAATTTGAATCCGCCTTGCGGGAGTTCCCATCGGGTGGGTAGGGGCCAGTCGGATCACGCGATAGCCTCGCCTGGCAAGCTCGTCCAGGTCTGGCTCAGGAACACCTGCATCAGCAGCCAGGGGCTGGCGCACCTGGCGGGCAAGCGATCTGTTGATTTATGGTTCGGCGAAGTGCGGAACGGCGAACCCCCCACGAAGAAATGGTGCCGCATTCGGCGAATCGCCGATGCGTTGGTCCCCCGCGGCCCCCGAGTTGGCCCACACGCCGTGCGCGCGCTGCGGCCGGGGCACGATTTCCTCGCGCGCAGCCCCCCCTAAACCACCTATTCACTCAGCTTGGCTGGCCTGTTTGCGGCCTCCGCGCGCACTGCCGCCACCTTCGCGATCAGTT
>JAMOAF010000212.1 GCA_023621895.1 Planctomycetota bacterium | reverse complement strand
CGACAAGAACGCGTTCATCAAGTACGTCCAGGACAACGTCACCGCCTACCAGGCAGCGGCAAAATGAGACAAAGCCGGACAACCCGTTTTCACCATTCCTTCAGCCCGCGCGTGGGGTAAGCCAGACCGGAGACCTGCCTTGCTTGGCTACTTGCTGTATGTCGGAGCCGCCCTCTATTTGGGCATCTTGACCTCGATCAGCCCCTGCCCCTTGGCAACCAATATCGCCGCGGTCTCGTATATTGGGCGCAAGGTCGGAGACTCCCGCGCGGTGATCCAGGCGGGCCTGCTTTACACCCTGGGCCGATGCCTGCTCTACCTGGCCTTGGCGGCGTTGCTGACGACCACGGCGATGTCGATCCCCGCCATCTCCGTCTTCCTGCAAAAGTACATGCACCTGGTTCTGGGGCCGATTTTCCTCGCCCTGGGGATGTTTCTCGTCGGGTTGATCACCGCGAGCAGCGGCGGCAGCATGATGAGCGAGGGGATGCAGAAACGGGTCGATTCGATGGGCATCTGGGGCGCGCTGCTGCTGGGCATCCTGTTTGCGGTGTCGTTTTGCCCGACCTCGGCCGCCTGGTTCTTCGGTCTCTTGGCCCTCACGATGGGCTCCGAGGCCGGGGCGATCACGGCCGTGCTCGACAAGGTCGGGATCATTCTGCCCGAGGTTTCCGTCCCGGCCGGTTCGCTCATTTTGCCGCTGGTCTATGGCATCGGCACGGCATTGCCGGTGCTGCTGGTCGCGGGGCTGCTGGCGTACAGCGCCCAGGCGGTGGGGAAAACCTACAACGCGCTCTCCAAGGTAGAGTGGTGGGCACGCATGACGACGGGCTGGGTGTTCATCGCGATCGGCGTCTACTTCAACCTGAGATACGTGTTCGACGTCGTTTGACGATTCGCAGACGCGTTTCCGCCGCATCTGCCGCCACTCGTCCGGCTGATTGACGTATTTTCGGCCAGGGCGCTATAATTCAGGGGTTCGTTGCATGAAGACTGAGAGCGCTTCACGGTCGATAGGGGAGTCAAAAAGATTCCGCAATCGGGAGGACGCGACATGGATACTTGGCGATCTTTCCGGTGGGGCGCGGGAGTCTTCTCTTGGGTGCTCATTGTTGCACTGTCAGCGGCGCCGTACGGCTCCGTGGAGGGGGGTGAAACGAGCCCGGTTGCGGACCAGGGCGCCGAGCGTCCCGCAGCAGAGCCGGCGCCCGGCAAAGGGAGCGCGGAGAACAAGGCCAACGACGCGGCTGCTCGCCGCCCGGCAGCGGGGGAGTCGGCGGCGGGGTGGCGAATGCGGTTGACCCTGCCGATCACAAGCCAGACCTACCAGCAAGTGCGGCGGTTTACGATTACTGCGCTGGACCGGGCGACTGCGTCGGGTGGAAAGCCCGTGCTGATTTTCGAGTTGCACGTCGTGCCCGGCCAAAGCGAGTTCGGGCGTGGCAGCGACTTCGGGCCGAGCTACCAGTTGGCCGAGTTTCTCTCCGGCGGCAGGTTGGCCGATGCGACAACCGTGGCCTTCCTTCCGAACTCGATCCAGGGCCATGCCGTGCTCGTGGCGTTGGCCTGCGACGAAATCGTCATGGCCCCCGACGCGGAGATCGCGGCCGCCGGCGCCGACGAAGAAACGATCACCAACACGGTCCGCCTGGCCTACGAAGAAATCGCCAACCGCAAGCGGAGGATCCCCGGCGGGGTGGCGATGGCCCTGGTCGATCCGCGCCTGGAACTGCTCCGCGTCGAGACGGAATACAGCACGGAGTACGTCACCCGAGAGCAGCTCGCCGAGTTGAACGAGAAAAAACTGGCGATTCCCGGCTCTGAAGAAGTCCTCATCCGCGCCGGGGAACCGGGGCGGTTCACCGGCCGCGAGGCGCGCCGTCACGGGTTCATTTCCTATCTCGGCGAGAACCTCCGCGACGTCTGCCGGGCGATGAATGTGCGGCCCGAGTCGCTCCACGAAGACCCCTCGCTCGGCTCACAGTGGGTGGCCGCCCGAGTCGACCTGATCGGGCCGATCACGGCCGAGGCGGTCAACAAGACTCAGCGGATGATCGAAACGGCGGTCGGCGATCGGAAGGTGAATTTCGTCTGCGTCTGGCTCGACACGGAAGGCGGCATGCCGGCCGAGAGCGTCCGCCTGGCGATTTTCCTGGCCACGGGGCTCGACCCGTCGAAAGTGCGGACCGTGGCCTACATCCCGGAGCGGGCCTTGGCCGATGCGGCGCTGATCGCCCTGGCCTGCAATGAACTGGTGATGGGGCCTCGGGCGGTGCTTGGTGGTCGGCGCGGCCAGGCCCTCTCGGAAGAACAGGTCCGGCAACTTCAACTTTCGATCCGCGAGACGCTCGCACCGGCCACCTCGCAAAGCTGGTCCTTGCCGGCGGCGATGATCGACCCCACGCTGGATGTCTTCGCCTACGAGCGGCTCGACGACTTCAAGCACACCGAGTACTTCTGCGAGCAGGAGTTGGCCGAACAGGCCGAGCCCGACGCCTGGCAAAAGGGCCAGCGGATCACGACCCCGGGCCAGCCGCTCTCGGTCTCCGGCACGGAGGCGGTCGATCTCTGGCTGGCAGATCACCTGGCCGACCACTTCGCCGCCTTCAAAACGATCTACGGATTGGAGAACGATCCGACGCTGCTCGAGCCGAGCTGGGCCGACCGCCTGATCGACGCCTTGGCCTCGCCGCCGGTGGCGGTGTTCCTCTTGGTGATCGGATTCGTGGCCCTGTATGTCGAGTTGCAGACGCCCGGAATCGGGATCGGCGGATTCTGCGCGGCCCTGTGCTTCATGATTTTCTTCTGGAGCCGGTTTCTCGGGGGAACGGCCGGCTGGCTCGAGGTGCTTCTTTTCCTGGCCGGCGTGTTCTTCCTGCTCATCGAGATTTTCGTGTTGCCGGGTTTCGGCATTTTCGGACTCGGTGGTGGATTGTTGGTCCTGGTGTCGATCGTGCTCGCCAGCCAGACCTTCGTGCTGCCCCACAACACCGCCCAGCTCGTGCAGCTCAAAGGATCGCTGATGATCCTCGTCGGCGCGGGGATCGGCACGGTCGCCGTCGTCCTCCTGATCCAGCGCTGGCTGCCTCGCCTGTCGACCTTGCCGGAAGTCGAAGAGGCAATTCGCCACGAAACGCTCGTCAACTACGACGACCTGGTCGGCACGCGCGGCCGGACGACGACCAAGCTGATTCCCAGCGGAAAAGCGAGATTCGACGATCGGCTTGTCGACGTGATCGCCGACTGCGAGATGGTCGAGCGCGGCTGTGAAGTCGAGGTCGTGGAAGTGCGGGGCAACCGGGTTTTCGTCCGTCCAATCCAGTGAGCGAAGGCTGAGCCGGGCGCGCCGGTCCGGCCTGCCGCGCGTTGGCGCCGCGGGTAAGCGCGGAGGTCTTGGCCGGCGAGGGGGAGTTCGTGTCATAAGTGGCCGCGGAAGGTATAATCAGGGATCGGAGGGAGAACGTGCGTTTCCACACACGGCCGTCGAATAGCCCGGGATAGGGGACGGAGTTGGGAGTATTGGGCGATGATTGAACCATGGCTGTGGGCCATCGTGCTGATTATTCTCGGGATCGGCCTGGCGGTGCTCGAGCTTTTTGTGCCTTCGGGCGGAGTCCTTGCGTTCCTCTCGCTGGCCTCGATCGCCGCTGGGATGGTGGCAGGGTTCATGGCCGGTCCGGTGGTCGGGCTGATCATCCTGATCGCGGTGATGATTGTGCTGCCAGGCGGATTGGCGCTGGCCATCAAGTGGTGGCCCCAGACGCCGATCGGCCGCCGCATCCTGCTGCGAGTCGCCCGCGGCGAAGACGTGCTGCCCGACAACCCCTACCGGCGGAGCCTGCGGGAAATGGTGGGGAAAATCGGCGTTGCCAAGAGCAAGATGCTGCCGAGCGGCGCGATCCTGATCGATGGTCGCACCGTGGACGCGTATAGCGAGGGGGTGCCGATCGACCCCGGCCAGCGCGTCGTGGTGCTCGAGGTGCAGGGCACGCGAGTCCTTGTCCGCCCGATCGACGACGACGAAGAACAGGCCCCCACGGAAGGGGGAGCCGGCGAATTGTCCACCCCGATCGACGCGATTGGGCCCGATCCCTTTCCAGACACGACGGCTTGACATGCTGTTCTCGGGCGGCTAAACCGGGAGCAGTGCCGGGCACGTGAGGACAAGAAGGAACGAAAGGCGGAGTGTGCGGCGGGTGGGGCGGCTCCGCGTCGGCCATCGCTGTCTGGCGGCTTGAGAAGCCCGCTTGTTACGAAAACGGACCTGTCCGCCCTGGGGCGTTGTCTCCCGAATTTCCCAGCCAGAGTGAGGGTTGAGCCATGAATCTGTTTGCAGCCGACGGCGGCGGCGATTTGGGAACGATTGCGATGATCGTCGGCTTTCTCATCGCGGGCGTGATCCTGCTGGTGATCCTGGCGGTCTTTGCACGCTATTTCCGGCTCTGGATCCAGTCGAAGACGACCAGTGCCGGGATCGGCATCTTCGACCTGCTGGGGATGACCTTCCGCAAGGTCAATCCGGCGGTGATCGTGCGGAGCAAGATCATGGCCGTCCAGGCGGGGATCAGCGACGCGATGATCAGCAGCAAGGCCCTCGAGGCGCATTACCTGGCCGGCGGAAACGTGCCCCTGGTGATCCGCGCGATTATTGCCGCCAGCAAGGCCCGGATGGATGAACTCGACTTCAAGCTGGCCACGGCGATCGACCTGGCCGGCCGGAACGTGCTCGAAGCGGTGCAGACGAGCGTTTACCCCAAAGTGATCGATTGCCCCAATCCGCGCGCGGGCCGCACGACGCTCGACGGCGTAGCCAAGAACGGCATCCAGTTGAAAGTCAAGGCGCGCGTGACCGTTCGGGCGAATCTCCTGCAACTGATCGGCGGTGCGACGGAAGAAACGATCATCGCGCGGGTCGGCGAAGGCATCGTCTCGGCGATCGGCTCGGCGGAGACCCACGGTGAAGTGCTGGAGAATCCGGACCGGATCTCCAAGACGGTGCTGGCACGGCGGCTCGATTCCCAAACCGCGTTCGAAATCGTCTCCATCGACATCGCCGACATCGACGTGGGCGAGAACATCGGCGCCAGGCTTCAGGCCGACCAGGCGGAAGCGGATACGCGGGTGGCACGGGCGAAGGCCGAAGGCCGCCGAGCGATGGCCGTCGCCGCCGAGCAGGAAAACATCGCGGAAATCGAGGAGAATCGGGCGAAAGTCGTCGAAGCCGAGGCCGAGGTGCCCCAGGCCATCGCCCAGGCGTTCCGCGACGGCACGCTCGGGATCATGGACTACTACCGGCTCCGCAACATTCAGGCGGATACGGATATGCGGTCCTCGATCGCCAAGTCGGGGACGACGGCCCAGCGGCGCGGAGGACCGGCGGCATGATCGCGGCGATTCCCCTGATTGCCGATGCCAGCGACGTAATCGGCGTGGTCGTGTTCCTGGTGATCTTGATCATCAGCGCAATCAGCCAGGCGATCGGCAAGGCGAAGGAAGCCCAGCAACAGCAGCGACCGCGGCCGCCGGTCCGCCCGGCCGGCCCCGCCCCGAATCCGCAGGACCCCGTGGTCCGCGAGTTGGACGAATTCCTCCGCCGCGCCGCGGCGGGCGGAAAGGCCCAGCCCAAACCGGCGCGCCCCCGGCAGCAGGCCGCCCCGGTCCGGCCCCAGCCACAGGCGGCGCGCCCCGTGGCGCCCAGGGCGCCGGCAGCGCCCAAGGCGCCGCCCGTTTTGGTCGCGCAGCCGGTGCTGGCCCAGGCGGCTGAAGAACTTGAAGAGATCCGTCTCGAATCGGCGGTGACCGGTCGGCTCAGCCAGACGGCGGACCAGCGTCTTTCTTCACAGAAAGAGCAATCGCTCGGAGCGGGCGTCACCCAGGCCCAGCAACAAATGAGCCAAAAACTCTCCGAGGATTTCAGCCACAAGGTCGGCCGGTTGGCCGGCGCGAAGCAAGACGCCGCAACGGAGTTGCCAGCTACGGCGGCCGCCGGTCTGGCGGCGATGCTCGCCTCGCCGGTGGACGTGCGCCAAGCGATTCTCCTCAGCGAAATTCTCCAACGGCCCGAACATCGTTGGCGCTAAGTGAGCTTGCGTGATTCCGGGAGGAATTCATGAGAGCGTGATCGCCGATCTTCCACGAATCACGCAGGTCGATTTCGCCCTCACGCGCGGCCTATCCCGGCAATTCTGACCGTGATGCGGCTTGATGGCCTTCACGGCACTGCTGAGATCCGGGCTGTGGACAGACCTTGGAGTGACTATAATTGCGGATTGGCAGAGCTTAATCGTGTCAACGTTGGAGCCTCGTGCTGGCGCTGCAAGCCAGCGACGTTTGGAAACACTCCATGAACGACGCGGATGCATTGAACGCAGCGATTGAGTATACCCGCCGCAAGCGGGTTGGACTGCTGATCGTGGCGTACAACGCCGAGAAGACGATCGGGAGCGTGCTCCAGTGTCTTCCGGTGGATCTGGCGGAGAATCTCGTCGAGATCTACGTCATCGACGATTTTTCGGCCGACAACACGGCGCAAGCGGCCGCCAACGCCGGAGCGCGGCTGGGGATGCGGAACCTCCGAGTCTTCCGCACTCCAGCCAACCAGGGCTACGGCGGCAACCAGATTCTCGGCTATACCCATGCGATCCGGCAAGGCTTTGACGTCGTCGTAATGCTGCACGGCGATGGGCAGTACCCCCCAGAGTGTCTGCACCGCTTGATCGCACCTTTTTCCGACCCCGCCACGGCGTGCGCGCTGGGGTCGCGAATGGCCCGCCGGCTCGATGCCCTGCGGGGAGGAATGCCCGTCTACAAATGGCTCGGCAACCAGGTCTTGACGTGGTTCGAGAACCACATGCTCGATGCCGCGTTGACGGAATTCCATACGGGATACCGCGCCTTCCGGCTGGACGTGCTTCGGCAAATCCCGTTCGAACACAACAGCCACGATTTCCACTTCGACACGCAAATCCTGATCCAGTTGATCTCCTGGGGACAGAAGATCGTCGAGGTCGCGATTCCGACGCACTACGGCGACGAGGTCTGCCACGTCAACGGCTTCCGCTATGCCTGGCAATGCGTCAAGGCGGTGACCAAGTACCGGCTGTTCCGCATGGGGCTTTTTTACAACCGGTTCCTGGACACGCAGCACGGCGCCCCGCGATATACCCTGAAGCGGGCTGCCAATAGCCTGCACCAACACGTTCTGCGGCAGAATTTCCGCGGCGAGCGAGTGCTCGATCTGGGCGCCGGCTTGGGCGAACTGGCCGCGCTCGTGGCCGCGGAGGCTGCCTGCGTCGTCGCCATCGACCTTCAGCGGCCGCCGGCAGGCGCCGAGCGACTCGCGACCGCCGCCGTGGACCTGAACGGGGATTTCGACCGCCAGATCGCCGGGTCGCCTTTCGACACGGTCGTGGCCCTCGACGTGATCGAGCACTTGAAGTTGCCCGAGCAGGCCGTGGCGAGATCCTCCCGGCTGCTTCGTCCCGGCGGGCGGCTTCTGGCCAGCACGGCGAACGTGGCGTTCTTCATTGTTCGTTTCATGCTCCTGTTGGGGAAGTTCAATTATGGCCGGCGCGGCATACTCGACATGACGCACACGCGCTTGTTCACCGTGCGATCGTTCGTGCGGCTGCTCGAGGACTTCGGCTTCCAGGTCGAGAGGGTTCGGGGCTTTGGTCCTCCAATTCGCGACGAGATCTCGGATCGTTTCCCCTGGTCGTGGATCGATTGGCTCCTCGGATGGCTTGCCCGCGTGTGGCCACGGATGTTCGCCTTCAATTTCGTCGTAGTGGCTCGCCGCAAGCCGTCGCTGGAGGAGGTGTATGCAGGCACTTTCGCCGATGGCGACTGGGTCGCCGAAAGTGACGGACGAAACCCGATCCCGCCCTCGACCCATCCATCTCTCCCTTAGGCTCTGACGCATGGACAGACGATTTCGCACTGCGGTCTGGCCGCTGGCCATTCTGCTCGTCCAAGTGGTCTTGGTTGGGGGCTGGCTTGGGGCGACCGGCCGGCTCCAGCCCCGGACGGTCAACGACACGGCGGGTTACGACGCCTTTCCATGGCAGTCGTGGAAGACCGCGTTGAGTTACTACCGGACCCCGGCCTATCCGGCCTTCCTTCGAGTCTGCCGCGTATTCGCTCACGATCATCGGCACGTCCCGGCGGCTCACTTCGCCCTCTACTCCGCGGCAGTGTTCGTCCTGTATCTCGGCATCGGCCGAATCACGGCGAACTACCCCACGGCGTGCGTTGGAGCAAGTATCCTGCTCTACTCCCGGATTTTGCACGGGTACGTCTACAACGTCGCGACGGACTCGGTTGCCGCGGCTGTCGGCATCGCGGTGTGCGGGTTGGCGCTGTGGCGAGTGGCTGGCGGAGGGGTGATCGTGATCTCGTGTCTCGCGCTCGCCGTTATGACGGGCTGGTTGATTCGGCCCGCGTATCTGTTCCTCGTTCTCGTGGCGCCGGCTCTCACATGGCTGCTTCATCCGCTGCGATCCGACGCGGCAACGAGGTCTCGGTGGGGGGAGGTGGCACTCGTCGCGGCACTTTCCGCCGGTCCCCTGGCGGCGTACTCCCTGCTTCGATACTGCGTGGTCGAGCGGTTCGGGGTGGTCTCCTACGGAGGGCACGCCCAAATCGGAATATGTGGCCAGTTCCTCGACGAGGCCGACTTGCCGCGGCTCTCGGCCGACTTGCAGCCGGTGGCCCGATTGGCCCTGGAGAACCTGTCGTCGGAGACTTTCCCCAAGCACCGATTCGACGGCGAACCACGTCTGCACTATTCCCGAATGGAAGAGCGTTTTGACGCGGTTATCTGGTACGAATTTGTGCCGGCAGCCAGGCAATTGCTGGGAGACAGTTCCCTGGAGGTGGATGGGGTGCTCCGGCGGCTGTCGGCCGCGCTGATCCGTCTGCACCCCGAGCGGTATGCCATTTGGATCGCCAAGGCGACGCGGCAAGCCGCGAAAAAGGTGCTCTGGGACTTCGCCGACAACCCGGTGACGCTTGCCCTGTTGATTGCGGCAATCCCGATCGTCTGCGGGCCGAAGTTTCTCAAGCGGGTTCTCCCCTCGACGGCCGCGAGCCCCTCGCGAATCATGCTGGTTGTCGCAACGACGTATCTCGTCCTGAACTTGATGTTCATCATCCCGGTCTGCCCGCCCCTGGGAAGGTTCACGGATGCCGCCGCCGTGCTACTGGCCGCCCCATTGGCTCTCTGGCTGTACGGCCAGGTCCGAGCGTGGCCCATGGCCGCTCCAGGCTGACGTGCCGGCCACGCTTGGCTAGAATGCCAAATGCGGCAAACAGTACCAAACCAAAGGAGCCGACGTGAGACTTTCCACGCTCCGCGCGATCCTGAAGCGCGCACGAAACGTGTTTCGAAAGGATCCGGACCGGTTTCTGAAGCGGACCCGCGGCGTGATCCATGTCGGGGCAAATATCGGCCAGGAGAGGGATCTCTACCAGCGACATGGCCTGCGCGTGATCTGGATCGAGCCGATTCCGGAAGTCTTTCACACCCTTGCAGGCAATCTCCGCGACTATCCCCTTCAGAAAGCCCTTCAGTGCCTGATTACCGACCAGGACGACGCTGAGTACGCATTTCACATTTCGAGCAATACGGGGGCATCCTCGTCGATTCTGGATCTCAAGCTGCACAAGGATATCTGGCCGGAAATCACCTACGACAGGACGATGACGTTGCGGAGCACGACGCTCGCGTCGTTGATTGAGCGAGAGCAGATTGACACCAGCCTTTACGACGCGCTCGTTATGGACACCCAGGGGTCCGAACTACTCGTTTTGAGGGGAGCCGTGCCTGTGCTGCGTACGTTCCGGTTCATCAAGACGGAAGTTGCCGACTTCGAGTCTTACGCCGGATGCTGCCAACTCAAAGACATCGAGGCGTTCCTCGCATTGCGCGGATTCCGCGAAGTCTCGCGCC